>JAQGOX010000706.1 GCA_028293365.1 Verrucomicrobiales bacterium
TACTTTTCCTCGGAATTCACGACGCGACGCCATGTTACGGACTCGAATGGTTTGTCCCACGGCTCCGTCTTCAAGAGCTTCAGCTTTTACCGAAATGACCAGCTTTCCATCCTGGAGCAATGCTTCGATCATTTTGCCGCGCCGGACAATCGTCCTGGGTTTAATGGAACGGGAGAGCAAAGGGGATCCAGCGGGAATATTTTCCGTCAACTCGCAAGAGTCATCGTTCATATGAATTGCTCCCACGGCATCCCGCAAAATAAGAATATCGCGCTTTTCGGCCAGCCAATCCGAGGATTGCAGGATTTGTCCTCGAGCGAGAGAACTTCGCGCCACCCAGATTTCATGTATGATTCTCGCTTGTAACGGAACCTGCCAGATTCCGACAGATTGAGCGCCTGCCTGAATTTCAAATCGTAAAATAAAATTTGGCGTGACACCGGCATTCGGAAGATCGAGCACTCGAACGGAAAGAGCCTCATCCGGAATCGAAATTGCCGCCCAGGGCCGCATCAGGCGCAGTTCAAGCTCGCCTCGATCACGCACTACGTCGCGTTGCAACGTCGAGCCGAGCAACTCTTTGAGCATTGATTCATCGAGCATTTGCGTCTTGCGCGAAATGCGGGTCCGCGCGGCACCAGCCCAATTTGTCACTGCGACCTCCGGCAATTGCTGGTGAACCATTTCGGCTACCTGAGCTCGCAACAACATAGTGGATCGCCCAAAAACCGGTGCATCCGCAATCCGGATCGAAGCGAGCTCGCCGGGATTCTCGACAATATCCGAAAGGAAAATTCCGCGACTGGAAACCTGCACTTCCGCACGCAGCCGTATTGAGGGCGCTGGCTCCGCGGACTGGCCATGGGCGGCCTGAAGGAGGCAGAACATAATAAAGATAGATCTGAAAGCAGCGTTCATCAATGGCGGAGGTTGTTGCTTAATTGCATCATTTCGTCCGCTGCCTGGACGGCTTTGGAATTAACTTCGTAGGCACGTTGTGCCACAATCATGTTCACCATTTCCTCGACAACCTTGACGTTGGACATTTCCAGGAAACTTTGTTGGAGGGTTCCAAATCCATTTTCGCCGGGGCTCCCCTGTTCCGCCTGCCCGGAGGCGGCAGTTTCTTTGTATAGATTCCGGCCCAGGCTTTGCAATCCCGCTGGGTTGGCGAAGCGAACCAACTGGACCCTGAAGCTTTGATTGCCGTTTGCGCCAGAGGTTGCAACTTCGCCGCTGGCTGAAATATTAATATCCGTGGTTCCCGCGGGAATTGGCTGAAATCCACTTTGCAACGGCAATCCATCGCTGGTGGTAATTCTGCCGTCCGAAGCACTCTTGAGAGCACCGTCCCGAGTATATGCCTTCGATCCGTCCGGAAGTTGAACTTCAAAAAAGCCGTCGCCTTGAATCGCCACATCCAACCGCTCACCTGTTTGAGTGAGTTCACCATTGGTGAAAACCTTTGTCGTCGAAACCAGGCGTGAGCCATGACCAATCTGAACGCCGGTCGGGAGCTGTGCTCCATTCCCCTGCTCCGCCCCTGGTGAACGCGTGGTCTGATACAAAAGATCCTGAAACTCCGCTTTATTCTTTTTGAAACCGGTCGTGTTCACGTTCGCCAGGTTGTTGGCAATGACGTCGAGGTTCGTTTGCTGCGACTGCATCCCGGCTGCAGAAGAATAAAGGGCGCGTAACATATCTTAGAGATTAGGTAGGATTTCCGAGTTCACTGATCGCTTTGGACATACGATCATCCTGCATCTGGATAATCCGCTGGTTGGCTTCGAATGATCGCATTACTGAAATCAGATTCGCCATTTCTACAACAGGAGTGGTATTCGCCCCTTCAAGAAAGCCCGGACGAAGTGACGCATCGGTTACTGGCTGAACCTGAATATTCGGATTGTTCGCCAGAAATGAACCGCCTCCAATGGATGTAAGCAGTTGAGGATCGTTAACATTTATAACTTTCAGCGTGCCGCGTATCTCGGCCCCTTGACTGACGTCACCGGTTGCGGAAATAGAAATTGGAGCGGCATTATTGCGGTCCATTTGAATTGGGCCGGATTGACCGATGACGACACTGCCTTGTTTATTTACTAACATTCCCTCTGAATTAACCTGAAACTCGCCATCGCGGGTGTAAGCGGCCGATCCATTTGCAAGCTGGACTTCGAAAAAGCCGGGGCCTTCCAGGGCTACGTCCGTATTCGAACCAGTGAACTTGAGTTCGCCCTGTTGGAAGCTGGTGCTGGAGGTCGCTTTCGGAAGCGAAAAATGTTGTGCGGTATTGGAGCCCATCAATCCAGCCTGCACTTCTGAAAATGAGAGCTGCTGTTTCTTGAATCCCGGAACACTGCTCGAAGCAAGATTTTCGGAAATGACCTCCTGCCACTTGGCGTTTGCCTGTAGAGCCGAAGCGGCCTGGTATAAACTGACGTTCACAGAAGCTGCTAAGCATCGGTTGTGCCATCCGTTCGAAAGCGCCTGTTTAGAGGTAGTTTCCCACGATCACTCATAAGCGGCAGGTGAAAAATTCCCTTCGAAAGATCGGAGAGGCAGAACTTTTTGCCCGAAAGGCAGAACACGATGATTCTGACAGATCAGAATCTTTGAAAGGGATACTTACTAACGGGAGAAGCGCCTCCGCACAGTTTCGAAATTAACGTGCGGTCTAAGCCGAAACTTCCATTAACTGAGAGCGAGGAATGGTCGAAATTAGTAACTGCACTCCAGCTCGATAAATTGCCCGCAACCGCACTCGATACCGATGTGAGTGATGCGATCGCCCTCCCGGCGCAGGGTAATTCGCGGAGTCTGCGACTTGCCCGGCATTGGCGTCTCGTGGACGTGGAGAGTAGGCTCTGTGGAAGCGGATCTCGCATCATTAACCTGGCCGGGAGTCGGCGGGTTTACGATTGTTGCGCGAAAGCTCACAAACTCTCCGGGCGGGTTGGGCGCCGGATTGAAGGGTTTAAAATCGCTCATTTGCCTACGATTTTCGTGCTCATTTTGAGCAACACCGTCACTCGACGATTACTTTCACTCGTTTTATCGATACCAAGCATAGGCATAGTATCTCCAAAACCAGCAACCTTCCGGACCTGGACTTCACGCACGCCATGCTCCAATAATTTACGTCGAGCCACGTTGGCGCGATCCGCCGTCAATTCCCATTTTCCATAATCCTCGCGCAGGGGGTTGCGGCCGCTTTCAGTGTGTCCTTCCAACTCTATATTAAAGGACTCGGCAAAACGTGATATCTCCCACGCCAGTGTTGAAAAGACCCATTCTCCGTATTTTGTAAATTTGGCGGAGTCGATATCAAATATGGCTTTTCTGGCACGATCAAACACGTTAATGCGCATTCCATCCGGAACCATTTCGATATTGACTGGATTCTCTTCAGGGGTTTCAGGATTGCTCGACAAAGTGCTCATCAGGTCACTTGCCATCTTGCGCAACATGTTTAACTCGATGGCTGAAGCCGAATCGAAGTTGCCTTTTTCGGATTTAACAGCCTGGGTATCCTTGTTCGGGATTACGCCAGTGGAATCCTTGGTGATGGACATAAATGGGTTTTTGAAGGATCGCTCCACTGCCTCTTTGATTCGCTCGTCCTGGGAGGTCAACCAGAGAACCAAAAATAACGCCATCATCGCGGTGACGAAGTCAGCATACGCGACTTTCCAGGCGCCGCCGTGAGAACTATTGCTGTGTTTTGACATGCGAAAATTACTAACTCTTGACTGGAGTCGCGGCCGCCTTCACTAAAGCTTCGAGAGCATCCGCGGTGGGCTTAATCTCACTGCTTAATCCGCGACGGGCAACCTCCACAGCCATGATCGGCGCCATGCCATTGCCGAAAGCAATCACCGAAGTCGCGATGCACCTGTAGTAGGCCATCTGCGCCATCCCGACGAAACCCATGTTAACGGCAAGAGGATTAAGAAATCCGTAAGATATGAGAATCCCCAAAAACGTTCCCACAAGCGCTGCAGCGACGTGGTGGCCAATTTCTTCGATTGGACCGGAAATGGAGCTCATGGTGATAACAATTCCGAGAACGGCGGCGACAATCCCAAAACCAGGCATCGCATCAGCAGTGCGAGTGAGCACGTCAATGGGTTTATGATGCTCATCGTCCATGGCATCGAGTTCAGTATCCAACAGCAGCTTCAACTGATCTGGTTTTACTTTGCCATCGATAATCGGACGCAAACC
>JAQGOX010000720.1 GCA_028293365.1 Verrucomicrobiales bacterium
TGCGGATCTGATCTGTGATCTGCAGCAATTCAAATATTCCCTTACGGCCTTTGTATCCCGTATCGTTGCAGGCTGGGCATCCTCGCCCGTAGTAGAACACTTTGTCGCCAATATCATGCGGAGACAAATTCAGCAGGGAAAGTTGATTTTCTGTTGGCTCAAAGGGGGTTCGACATTTTTTGCAAACCGTTCGAACGAGTCGCTGAGCCAGCACCGCCATTAAGCTGGAAGAAATCAGGAAGGGTTCCACACCCATATCGACGAGACGAGTCACAGCGCCGGGCGCATCGTTCGTGTGCAGAGTGCTCAGCACCAAATGTCCCGTCAGCGACGCTTGAATGGCAATTTGGGATGTTTCCAAATCGCGCATTTCCCCGAGCATGATGATGTCCGGATCCTGGCGCAAAAATGAGCGCAACGCCTTCATGAAGGTCATGCCGGAAGCTTCATTTATGGCCACCTGCATGATTCCTTCGATATCGAATTCCACCGGGTCTTCAGCAGTGAGCAACTTGGCGTCCGGTGTATTAATCTTTCGCAGGCAGGAATAAAGCGTCGTGGTTTTTCCGCAACCAGTGGGCCCGGTCACAACGAAAATACCGTTAGGCTGATTGATCGATTCGATGGTGTACTCAAGAACAAACTTCGGAAGCCCCAGACTTTCGAGCTCAAGATTCACCGCAGAACGATCGAGCACGCGCAACACCACCGATTCACCGAACTGGGTTGGCAGGGTCGATATACGCAGATCGATCTGTTTACCCGCAAGATTGATGCTGATACGCCCGTCTTGCGGAAGTCGTCGCTCCGAAATGTTCAGGTTTGCCATGACCTTCAACCGCGAAGTCACCGGCAAGGCCAGATGCTTTGGTGGCGGAGACATTTCATAGAGCGCACCGTCCACGCGATACCGAATTTTGAATTCATCTTCGAAAGGCTCGAAATGAATATCGCTGGCACGGTCCTGAACTGCTTGAAACAAGACCAGATTGACGAATTTGACGATCGGCGTCGCATCCGCCATTTGCGTTAAGTCCGGAAGATCAGCGCCGATTGAGGCGATTTCCTTCAGATCTCCGTCGTCCCCAAGCTCTTTGAGGATGTCCCCCATGGTGTCGGAGCTATCATTGGACCCGTAGAATTTGTTGATGAGCTTTTCAATCCTGGCAGGATCCGCCACCACGGGAATGATTTCTTTACCGGTGACAAAACCGACCTGGTCAATGTTCTCAGTATTAAGTGGGTCGGCGAAAGCAACCTGAACGGAGGTGCCGTAAACTGCCACCGGAACGCATTGATACAGCTTTGCGGTATCAGGCGGTATCATTTCGAGAACTTCCGGCGTAAGCTGGCTGTCCTCGATCTCGACGACCTCGGTCCCAATTTGGTTGGCGATCATTTGGAGCAGCACCGGCAGGCTGATGATCCCTGTATTGAGGATGATCTGCCAAACAGGCTTCCCGCTTTTCGTATGCTCCTGCACGACATCGTCGAGCTGCAGGTCATCCATGAGCGACTGATCGCGAATCAGGCTCAACAGCGGGTGGGTGGATGCGTCGGCCATAACAATATCAGACTGCAGCGGCTGTTTTACCCGCTTCAAGTTCCTGGAGTTTCTGCATGATGGTCGTCGGGTCTTGTGATTTCGTGATGACCTCTTCCTGTGAAATCATGCCTTGTTGGTATTTATCGATCAAAAAGCTGTCTAGAGTTACCATTCCGTATTTGGCTCCGGTTTGAATATCGGAGTTAATTCGGAACGTCTTGTTATCCCGGATCAACGCGCCAACGGATGGCGTGTTGATCATAATCTCAAAGATTGCTACGCGCCCCGGCTTGTCAACGCGGGGGAGGAGTAACTGTGAAATAACGGCTTGCAGTACCGTCGAAAGCTGAATTCGGATTTGTTCCTGCTGCGTCGTCGGAAATGCGTTTACAATACGGTCGATCGTTTTTGCGGCTCCCGTTGTATGCAATGTGCCGAAAACCAAATGGCCGGTTTCAGCCGCCGTAATCGCAGCCTCCATGGTTTCCAAATCGCGCAACTCACCGACCAGAATCACATCGGGGTCCTGACGCAAAGCACGGCGTAGCGCTTCCGCGAAACTCGGCACGTCCACGTTGACTTCTCGTTGGGTGACGACCGCCTTTTTGTGCTTATGATAATACTCGATTGGATCTTCAATCGTAATCAAATGAGCGTCATCGCGTTCCTCGTTGATGATGTTTAACATCGACGCAAGCGTGGTCGTTTTGCCGGAACCAGTAGGACCGGTCACGAGGACGAGACCGCGCGGCTTGTAGAGCAGTTCGCGAACCGAAGGTGGCAACCCGATCTGTTCCATCGTAAGCAGTTTGCTGGGAATTTGTCGCAGAACCATCGCGAAATTTCCTTTTTCCTTGAAAACGCTGACTCGAAAGCGAGCGAGTTCCCCGAAGGCAAAACCAAAGTCCGCGCCGCCTTTTTCGCGTACATGCTGGATGTGATCTTCGGACGTAATGCTGCGCATCAATTCTTCAGTGTCTTCCGGTCGAAGCGGAGGTCCATCCACCCGGTGCAGAATACCATGCAAGCGAATGACCGGGGGAATATGAACACGAATGTGCAAATCGGCAGCCCCCTCGGAGACCATCAATTGAAGCAGATCGGACATTTGATATGACATAAAAAAAATTCTATTCTTTCAGATTAAAAAAAGCGCTGGCGGTAGTGGTTATTCGGCTTCTTCAACCTCGTTGACGGTTGCGCGGATTACTTCATCCGCTGTGGTGAGGCCCGCTATCACCTTGCGTGCGCCATCCTCGCGAAGGGTGCGCATTCCCATTTCCCGAGCCCGGATGCGTAAAACCGATGAAGGAACTTTCTCGTAGATTAATTTGCGCGCTTCATCATCGATCAGGAAGATTTCGAAAATGCCGAAACGGCCACGATGACCTGTTTTGTTGCAGTTGTCGCATCCCACCCCTTTGCGGAAATTCGCGCCAGTGACATTGTTTGGATCAATCGCCAGGGCGCGGAGTTCCGCTTCGCTGGGCATATGGGGTGCACCGCACTTTTTGCACACTTTCCGCACGAGACGTTGCGCCATCAATGCGCGGGTCGAAGATGCAACCAGGAAGGGTTTGACTCCGATGTCAATCAAGCGGGTCACCGCACTGGGCGCATCGTTCGTGTGCAGCGTTGAAAATACCAAATGCCCGGTTAGCGATGCGTTGATGGCGATGCCGGCTGTTTCAAGATCGCGAATTTCCCCCAGCATGATCACGTTGGGCGCCTGGCGGAGCATCGAGCGCAACGCGGCAGCAAAAGTAAATCCAATGATTTCACTCACCTGCACCTGATTGATACCCGCAAGCTGGTATTCGACCGGGTCTTCAACCGTGATGATTTTTCGGTCCGGGCGATTGATATAGTTAAGACAGGAGTAAAGCGTTGTCGTTTTTCCTGATCCTGTCGGACCCGTGACCAAGAGAATCCCGTCAGGCAACGCGATCAGCCGCTCGAACGTTTGCTGGTCGTCGGTAAAGAAGCCAAGCTCCGGCAATCCGAGTCGCAGACCTTCCTTGTCGAGAATACGCATGACGATGCTTTCGCCATGCACCGTGGGAAGGCAGGAAACACGGAGGTCGATCGTCTTGCCGCTGACAGCGGCTTGAATACGACCGTCCTGCGGTATGCGCCGCTCGGCGATCGACATGTTGGACTGAATCTTGAGACGGCTGATGATTGAGGCTTGCAGCTTCTTGGGCGGCCCCTTCATTTCGTGCATGACACCGTCGATGCGGTATCGAACACGAAATTTTTTGGCCAAAGGTTCAAGATGTATGTCAGAAGCGCGCGCTTTAAAGGCTTCGACGATGATGCTGTTAACGAGCTTGATGATCGGGGCGTCCGCTTCAACGGCTGTTCCATCATCCTCGCCCACCTTGCCAATTTTCCCGATCTCGACTTCACCTTCGGTGATGTCCTGAATCATTTTTCCAACCGAATCATCCTTTCCACCGCCGTAATACTTTTGAATGGCGGCTTCAATGTCTTCCGGCGTCGAGACTCGCGGTTCGACATCCATGTTCAGCGCGTGG
This sequence comes from Verrucomicrobiales bacterium, assembly GCA_028293365.1. Classification (GTDB taxonomy): domain Bacteria; phylum Verrucomicrobiota; class Verrucomicrobiia; order Limisphaerales; family SXQI01; genus JAQGOX01. Next base: position 4,084 of record JAQGOX010000720.1, read on the forward strand.
CGAAGTCCATCGAGAGTGTCGAGATCGGAAGGATCGGCGATGGCCACTGCGACCGAACCGTCCTGGCGAAAAATGGGAACCGCGTTAAAACGTTTGGCGATGTGACGGGGGATAGCCGAGATCACATCATCACTTAGCTTCATATCGCCAAGCGCAACGTACTCAACGCCGAAAGTGGAAGCTTTAGCTTGAGCGACTTCGGCCGCCCCGATCACTCCACGAGTGACGAGAGTATCGAGCACACCTTCGCCAGTGGCATCCACTTCCGCGCGAACGGGGTCCACCTGTTCGGCGGAAAGCACTCCCATGTCCAGCAGCGTATCAATTAAAAAATCGTCTTTAGCAGCCACAACCGCACCTTTCCCCTCCAGTGAGGGTTTTTGTTTTCATTGGGTCCCCAAATAGTAAAGGCCCCACGGAGCGAAAGTCAAATAATGACAGGCAGATAAATGGCCGCCTTTGTCTAGTCTTGCACCGGGCCAATCGCGTCGTAGGATTATCGCTAAACCACTCCGCACAATTTTTTAAAACTTCAGTCATTCTGGTCGCATTTTTTCCACGTTTGCAAAAAAGAGCAAAGCACATGCCGATAACGCGGTTTCGAGTAATTCGGTCAATTCCTCCTCTAATCCCTGGTCGATGCCGACATTCACTCAATGCTTTATCTCTTGATGGCTCGCAAT
>JAQGOX010000775.1 GCA_028293365.1 Verrucomicrobiales bacterium
ATTGCGAATTTCGCAAGCAATACCGTTAGCAAAGTGGCAGCAAAAGGTGTGGCCAGTACAGTTGCGTCAGGCTTTCACAGTCCTTCCGGCCTGGCCTTCGACGGTGCGGGAAACCTCTACGTGGCAAATTTTTCCAACAATACGGTCAGCCGCGTTACCTTGCCTGCGATCGATGATCTGGCTGGCAACACGGTCACGAATCTACCTTACACTACCGGAGCGACTTTTACCTACGATCCAAACGATGCGCCCGCGGATATCACGCTGTCCAGTAACTCGATTGGCCAATCCGGCGGCACGGACGCCATAATAGGAGCGCTCTCGACCACGGATGCCGACCTCGGTGATGTCCATGCTTATTCTCTCGTCAGCGGCAGCGGTGGTGCCGACAATGCGTTTTTCAATATTTCCGGATCTTCTCTGCGCGCCAACAACGCCGCCCTCCTCGCGGCTGGCAGCTACTCGATCCGTATCCAAACGGACGACGGCAATGGAGGCACCTATCAGAAAGTTTTCACTGTATTGGTGGTGGACGACATAGCTCCAACTGTGGTTGGTGTTACCTCTTCGGCTGCGAACGCTGCTTACAAAAGCGGCGATGTCATCAATATTCAAATCTCCTTTAGCGAACCTGTGGTCGTGACTGGCACGCCGCAGTTGGGTTTGGAAACGGGTGTCACTGACCAAACGATTGATTACGTGAGCGGTTCGGGATCGGATACGCTGACCTTCAGGTATACGGTTCAGTCTGGAGATTCAACTGCGGATCTGGACTATGCATCAACTAGTGCCCTCACGTTGAATGGTGGAACTATTCAAGATGCGGCGGCAAACGGAGCGGCGCTTTCCCTGGCCAGCCCCGGTGCGGCCGGGTCCCTTGCAGCCAGCAAGGCCCTCGTGATCGATACCAGTGAGCCGTCAATCTCGATCGGTGCGCCATCGATTGCGCTTACAGCGGGCGGTCCGGTGAACTACACTGTTACCTATTCGGACGCGAACTTCAGCGCCAGCACCCTGGCTGTCGGCGACATCACCCTAAACAAGACGGGCACAGCGGACGCCTCCCTTGCTGTAACAGGCTCGGGCAATACCCGAACCGTCTCGCTCTCGACCATCACCGGTGATGGAAGTTTGGGAATAACCATATCGCCCGGTACTGCCACGGATACGGCAGGCAATTCGGCTCCGGGCTCGGGAGCTTCTTCGACATTCACCGTGGATAACATGGCACCGACCGTTGTTAGCATCACGGGAGTAACCAACGGGACTTACGTTGCGGGTGATGTGCTTAACTTCACGGTCAATTTTTCCGAAACGATTACGATTACCGGGACTGACAGCATCCTTGGGCTTACCCTTGGTTCTGCAGCACGCTCGGCAACTTACCTGGCGGGGACGGCCACCAATATCACTTATACCTATACCGTACAGAATGGCGACAGCGCACCGATTGGAATTGTGGTTGGTGTTATAGCCTCGGGAACGAGCACGATCACCGACCTGGCCGGGAATGCTGCCAGTCTTGCGCAGGCCGGTTCCGCCGATTTCTACCGCGCCACCCTGGTCTCCAGCGGCCTCTCCCTGCCGTTTGGCCTGGCGATTCAGACTGGAAGCAACAACCTTGTGGTGGCGGATGCGAACAATAACAGCATTAAGATTCTCTCCCCCACCGGGACCTTGATCACGTCTATGGGTTCCGGGATTTTAAACACGCCATACGGCTTTGCTCAGGACTCATCCGGCCACTTTATTGTTGCCGACACGCTCAACAACCGGATCGTCGAATTTGACAGCGGCGGGGCCTATCTTGGACCGATAGCCGCAAGCGGCTTGTCCGAACCGTTCGGTGTGGCCCTCGATGAAGGAGGGAATCTTCTAATCGCGGATCATGGCAATGACCGTGTCGTCAAGCTTCAGCGAGACGGAACGTTTATCAGTAATATCGGATCAGGGTTGAGTCACCCGACCAGCGTCCTGTTGGACAGGGTCGGGAATATCGTTGTCTCCGATTCTGACAATGGCCGGATCCAGGTTTATCGAAGCGACGGCACTTTTCTCCGTACTATCGGCTCAGGGTTTCTCAGTCATCCCGTTGGCCTTGCCCAGGATGCCGCCGGAAACTTTGTTGAGGCTGATTTTGGAAGTTCCAGTATTAAAATATTTACTGAAAGCGGTCTCTTTCAGCGCTCTTTCAATATAACGGGCGCGGTCCCTAATTCGGTCGGCGGGGCCGTTGTGGATTCATCCGGAAATATCATTATTTCGAGCTCGGTTGATAATGAAATCCAGGTTTGGGGCCGCCTGTTTCCCGTGACCGCATTCGTGGATCCGGCCCCCATTTCAGGTGGGGTCAGTGTACCGGCCAATGGTTCATACACAGTTTCTCAGAATCTTGATTTTACGGTTAATTTTAATGAAGCGGTTACGGTGGACATCACTGGGGGAAGTCCTGCCATACCACTGACATTGGGCACCTCAACGGTGGACGCTACTTATCTATCCGGTAGTGGAACAACCGCCCTGGTGTTTCGTTACATCATTCAGAACGGTGATAATGACGCCGATGGCATTGAATCTGCCGCGGCAATCGTGCTCCACGGCGGCACGATCAAAGACTCCGTCGGCAACGACGCGCCTGTCACTTTTAGTCCGGCCGATACATCGGGTGTTCTGGTTGACACAACGGCACCTTCCGACATCAGCCTCAGCGCAAGCTCGGTAGCGGAGAGCCAGTCGTCCGGGTCAGTTGTTGGAATACTCAGTGCCATAGATGCGGACTCGGGCAACACCGGCGCATTCACGCTGGTTAGCGGCGCTGGCGACACTGACAACGCAAGCTTCACCATTTCCGGAACTTCGTTGAAAACGGCGGCCGTTTTTGATTACGAGTACAAAAACAGCTATTCGATTCGCGTTCGCGTGATGGATTCGGTTGGTTTCACATTTGAAAAGAGTTTCACCATTGCGATCGACAATATAAATGAATCGCCAATCTTTAACGGTTATAGTTTTGGAACGGCGAAAAACACGGCTGCGACCGTTTTTCGTGCAAAGATTCTCGCAAGGACCACTGACCCGGAAGGCAGTTCTCGAAACATTACCGCAGTTGATGCCACTAGTCTTCATGGAGGATCAGTAGTCTTGCAAACGGCGTCCATCACCTACACCCCACCGACCGATTATGTCGGCTCGGACAGCTTCCAGGTTACAATTAGCGACGGCGTAAATTCCATCTCAGGCATTGTCAACGTGACCGTCGGTTCAGGCCCGTCCGGCAACGGCGCGACGGTGATTTCGATTACCGCTCTCGGTAACGACGTGCTGTTGAAATTCGGAGGCATTCCAGGAGCGCACTACCTCGTGCAAAGGTCCGGGACTCTCGCGGACCCTGTGGCCTGGGATACGTTAACTACAATCGCAGCCAATGGCAGCGGATTCGTGTTATACACGGACCCAAGTCCCCCGAGCCCATCCTACTGGCGGACGATCATGGCACCCTAACCATCCGACGTTTAATTTTAATGAATTCAAAAAAATCCTCGTATGTGATTTTGCTCGGGGCGGCGTTGGCCGGTCCGGTGCATGCTTCTAATTTTCTCGCAAGCGAGACATTGTCGTCTGGGAACATTATATATGATTCCCCCTCGTCTGGGCTGTCCAGGACCTTAAACATTTCTGATTTCGGGGACTCGATCTCGGATTTGAGTGTGACCTTGAATATTGGTAGCGCCCCGGGGGATACAGCCTGGAACAGCGACCTTTACGTGCAGCTTACCAGTCCGCAAGGAAGGGTGGCTGTATTGTTGAATCAGCCGGGAATTACTTCGTCCGACCTGGTTGGCTATGGGGACGCCGGCCTTAATCTGACCATCCATGACACCTCGAGCCACGATATCCACAACTACCAAACGTTTTCCTACAGCCTGAATGGAAACGGTCAATTGACCGGCGCCTGGCAGTCCGATGGCAGGTTGGACCCAACCTCATTATCGCGGACAAGCCAGCTTGGTAACCTTGCGGGAGAGAATCCCAATGGCGATTGGGTCTTGCTCATCGCAGACCGTGGCAATGGTAACCTGGCGCAATTGAACGGTTGGGGAATTTCGGGCTCAGCCATTACAGCGGTGCCCGAACCGGCAACGATCACTTGTTGGACGGCATTGGCCCTTGCAGGATTTGGATTCATCCGGCGGTCGCGTCGATCGGCGGTTTGAAGATGAAATCAGCTTCGCCGGATGAAACGCTTTACTTTCGGCGGCATGCTGGTCGCGATGTATTCAGGGTTTCCGATCAAGCCATGTCTTTAATTCTGCAATTTGGTCGGCTGTAAGTGGATGTTTCGGAGGCATGTAACCGAAGTCCACCAGGATTCGAATTGGATGCGAATGGACTTTGAACAGCGGCAAGCGAACGCCATCGGTGTCATGGCATTTAGTGCAGAATTCCAGCGCCAGCGGCGTGCCGTAATCAGGGCGCTTTTCGTTCTCGGGAAAGTAAAAGCGCGAGAGGGGTTGTTTTGCAATGTGTTTACTAATGGCAGCGGCGAGGGGGGCATCGCTCACGAGATCGGCGCGGGCCGGATGAATGGCCAACGGGCCCGATGAGTGACATTTATAGCAATTGATTCCCTCGAATTTGACTCCTTTTCCATTCATATCGGCGAAATAATCCAGGGGTGGATCTACCGTGAGGTCCTGAACAATGGAGAAGTATCCCCAGCCTTTGTCCGTGGAGGTTTTTTGCACGAGCAAATAAACACGGGCGACTGCGTTCGAAAATGCCGAGACATGATTGAGCATGGGTCGGCGAATGACATCCTCCTGGGTGCTGATCAGGCCGACGTCTGACATGGGGTTGGCGTCTCCCTTGTTAAAGAGGTCACGGACCTGCACCATGTAATCTTTTACTTCCTGTTCAGTGAGACCGCTAACGCCGGAGCGCCCATGCGGAGGTAGAGTAACGACGGCGTTGGTCCACTTTTTGTGGATCCTCTCCGGGCCAACCGTGGAACTTATTTCCGTAAAATCATCTGTCGAAAATTTGGATAAATCCAATGAGGGCTGCAGGAGCAACCCGGTGTCGGTGGATTTTGCCGGCTTAATGAGCGCGATGGTCGCTGATTCGGCCGAATTCGTTGAATCGGCAGCGTGGAGTGAATCGAGCAAAACCAAAAGCTGGACCGCAATCAGCAAAGCGAATGCACGACCCAAGGCGATATCCCGCACGAGGAAGTCAAACCACTTTATCGATCTCATCATTTGAGCGTTCCCGAAACCTACTTGAGGTTTGTGAGGAACTGCAATCAAAACCGGTTCGATATCGAGCGCCGGTTGGAGCGCATTAAATC
>JAQGOX010000406.1 GCA_028293365.1 Verrucomicrobiales bacterium
CATTCAATAATATCAACACCGCTGATCACGGGTTGAAGTTTGACATCGAACGCCCCGGTCGTGCGCTCAATAATTTCGCGCTCATCATCGCGCGTCGGGTAATCAACGCGCACGTGGAACATGAACCGATCCTTCTGCGCTTCGGGCAATGGATAAGTGCCTTCCTGCTCGATCGGGTTCTGCGTCGCCAGGACGAAGAAGGGTTCCTCAAGTTTATACGTGCTTCCCCCAACGCTTACGGAATGTTCCTGCATCGCTTCCAGGAGGGCCGATTGTGTTTTCGGCGGCGATCGATTGATCTCGTCCGCGAGAATCAATTGCGAGAAAAGAGGTCCTTTGAGAAAAACCAGGCTGCGTCGATTGTTCGTCGCATCTTCCTGAATGATATCGGTTCCAGTAATGTCCGCCGGCATCAGATCCGGAGTAAATTGAATGCGCCTGAACGAGAGATTCATTACCTCGGCAAGGCTCCGTACCATTTGCGTCTTCGCTAGACCCGGGACCCCTTCCAAAAGGCAGTGACTTCGTGAAAACAGAGCGATGAGCAACTGATCGAGAACTTCCTGCTGGCCCACGATCACTTTTCCCAACTCAGCGCGCATCGCCCGAGCCGAATTTGTGAGTTTTAAAGCGAGTGCGGCATCATCGGTTTGCGAGCCAGCCGCTTCCCTGGTTTGTGGCATATCGTTCAGACTGAAATCATCTCTCTTTTATTTAGCAAAGCCTGGACCTTTCTAAAAGAGTGAAATGTCCATTGAAATTGGGAAAAAGCGTTCCTTTACCGCGCAGAGCTCGCGGGAACATGAAGCAGTGTGATTTTTGATCCCGAAATTCCCTCGGGCCAGCTTCGCTAAAAAAGAACCTCTTTTCCCGGTGTATCACTAAACAACCATGCAAAACGAGAACCACCCAGCCATTCTCGGCCGGGCCAGATTGCGAGCTTTTAATAAATTCCTAAATTGGCCCTGCTAATTTTTGGAGTTGGCGAGCATTTTCTGGACAGCCTCGTTTAATGTAACTGGAGGACAAGGTTTCGCGAGAAAGAGGCCTCCCTGACGGAGGATTTGTTCAAGTTGCGGCGATTCGGAAGGGTAACCACTCACGAAAATTATCTTCAGAGCGGGATTAAGTGCGAGCAGATTCTCGGCGACATCGTAGCCGGACATCCCGTGGGGCAAGCGGATATCGGTGAGCAAGAGTCGTATATCGTCCATATGTTCGGTCCAGATCTGCATCGCTTCGATACCCGAACTGGCTCGAAGCACTCGATGCCCCTGATCTACGAGGAGGCGTCCCATCAAATCCAGAACCGCGGGCTCATCTTCCAGGAGGAGAATGACTTTGCCTTCCGATCGCGTCCGATCGCGAATCAGAGAAGGTAATTTCGTGGATCGATCGGTCGGAATGAAGACTTTAAATGTGGTACCAACACCGATATCACTAGTTACCTCGATCCAGCCATTATGCTGCTTAACAATTCCATAAACCGTGGCAAGACCGAGACCGGTGCCTTCGCCCGGCTGTTTTGTGGTGAAGAAAGGCTCAAAAATCCGGGCGAGAGTGGCAGCACTCATCCCGCAACCATTGTCAGAAACTTCCAGACAGACATATTCACCCGGAATTGCCTCGGCATGTTTTTCTTTATATGCGCGGTCCACCGAGACGACGCTGGTTGACATTCTCAATTCTCCGGCCTGGGCGATTGCATCACGAGCATTGACGACAAGATTCATTAAAACCTGCTCGAGCATCGTCGCGTCTCCGATTACGGCAGGAAGATTCGCCGCAAAATGAATCCGCAGGGTGATTTCGGAGCGCAACAAATGCTTGAACATTCGAGTCGCCTGAGTGATTGCCAGGTTCAAATCAATGGAGCTCAGTGAGACGTTATTCTTGCGGCTGAACGTGAGCAATTGCCGGGTAAGATTCGCGGCGCGTTGGGCGGCGTCATTGACACTATTCAACGAATCGACCATGCCCCCTTCTTTGGCGTATTTCTTCAATACCATCGCGATAGTCCCCTGAATTACGGTCAAAAGGTTGTTGAAATCGTGGGCAACACCTGCCGCGAGACGCCCCACGGCTTCCATTTTCAGGAGGTGGCGCATTTGAGCCTCGAGGGTAAGACGGTCGGTCACATCATGACTGAGCCACAGGATACTCGAGCCATCTCCGGTGCTGATTTTCTCCATGAAGACCAGGGCGGTGCGCTCGTCCCCGGATTTAACGCGGAAGCGGCATTCGACTCCGCCGATCGAATTCTTTTCCCGAAGCGCACTTTCGACGCGGATTTTGGTTTCGGCTTCGACCCACAGACCCAGGTCCACAACGGTTCTGTCAATGACCTCGGTGCGGTCGTAACCAAATAGCTTTACAAAGCTTTCATTGACATCCAGGAGCCGGCCCTCTGGAAAAGAGGTGATACCGATTGCCACCGGGCTCGCACGGAATGCACTGGAGAATCGTTCCTCCGATTGACGCAAGGCAACTTCGGCGGATTTTCGCGCGGTGATATCCCGCGCGATCACTTCAAGTCCTTCAAATTTGAGGTTCGACGCAATCGGACGGGCCACGAGTTCCAGGATGGATCGCTTTCCCTGAGATCCCGTCACCGCCGCTTCGTAAGGAACGCCCTGGCCCTTTGCGCAATTTGTCATCCAGGCGTCAAAATCCCCTGAACGCTCCGGATTTAGAAAAGCGACAAACTTTGTCGCACAGGCTCTCTCGCGAGGACAACCGAGAAGGGTTTCTCCAGTGCGATTCAACGTGATGATGAACCCGAATGAATCGAGGGTGAACACCAGGTCGTTGGCATTCTCAAAAAGGTCCTGATAGCGTTTCTGCAAGGCGTTTTCGCGAACGAATTGCGCTCGAATCTGGGCGCCTTGCTCTGCGACCTTGCGGCGCAGCAGCATGGACCACCCAATCGCGGTGAATAGAAAAACCACCGCTGTTCCCAGGCTAATCTCGTAGAAGTCGCTGAATTTAAATAATTGAACCATCCCGAACATATCGAACGGGGCGGCAAGGGATCCTCGAGCGACTGCGGAACGGATTGCGCCAGCGCCGAGCACGGCTGACACCAACGATCCAAGAATAGTCTGTATCATAGAATCCGTTCCGAGGACAAATTCGAATCCAACGAGATCCATTTCAATCGTGTGGGCGCGATTTTGCTCTATTTATTACTTATCGGACGAATTCGCCAGGATTGTAGGCTTTTTTAGATTTCCCCTTATTTCCGGGCGCAACTCCCTAAACAACAGATTCTTCGAGCTTGTGTACCAACCAACGGGAATGATACCCCCCGACCCCGACAAATCGAGGAAAATGTCGTCAGAAAGTTGAAGCAACAAGGAAATCTCGTTGAACATCCAGCGATATTCTTCCAGTGACTGGCCCCTTACTGCGCGGGCAGTTGCGGGGGCAACGATTCGCGTTTTGATCACAGGTGTTGTGCCACGAACGCAATCAGTGTGGCTGCTGGAATAAGCAGTAATTGCGCAAGCAACGTGCCGGCGAATCGACTGCCGACAAGCCAGACCACCGCACGCCGAAATGAGGGCTCACTTACGTGGCCCTCTACAACATCATCGGTCATCATAGACATCTGCGGATCGATAAAAACAAACATCAAAACGGTCGCCGCTCCGTTCACGATGGAGGCAAGAGTGATCGCCGTGACGCGAACTTCTGGGTTTAGGTACCCTGCGTAAAGCGCCGCAAACACTCCCACCGTCCAAAGGGCGACCGCAACAATATTCAGAATGATCACCCCTGGAGTGACACCACGCCCTCGGTTCAATTGCGTGAAGTTGGCCAACGCTGGTACGCTCGCGGCATTTCGAACGTGACGAATACCTCCATGAAAGAAGCCATAAATCAAGAGTCTCAGAATCGAACGATGCACTTGGAAGTGCATTACGGCCCGACTGAACAATCGCTGAAAGGTAGGAATACAAAGTGCCCCGAGCAGAGTCGCGAGCGTAGCTGAGACAAGCACCCAGCGAAAATCCGAAAGCAGATGATGCAACTGCGGATGCGCCAGGTTTTCCTCGACGCGTTTGGCCAGAAACGGTCCCTGAAATGAATTGGAGGTTCGCGAAACCAAAACCAGTACATTGAAAAGCGCGAAAGACACGGCGATCCGTCTCGTTCGGATTCCCGCTATACGAACTGAATACGCGAGCGTCCCAATTAAATGAATGACAAAAGTAAGGATGCAAATGATCCCGAGTTGAATATCCATATCATCCCCCCTACTAATCAACCCTTATGCCGGGCATCGGCGTGCCCAGGCAGCATATGATTGGTGCAAGCGAGATTCGAATGGGGAAATCATAAAAGCATTTTCGGCATACTTCGTCAGGCCTCCGTTTTCGCGCTGGCCTCTTCTAAAATCCCACTCTCTTTCCCGGATTCTTCAGTGGGGTCAGGATAGGCGTGACTCACAAGCAACGTTGCCCCACCGATCAGCCACCACGCGACCGCGAAAGTGCCAATAACAAACAACAAGTCAGTAAATCCCGCAAAAACTCTCGGCAGGTTGGTGATGCCGGAATAGGTAAACCACAGTCCGAGAAGTCGGACTGCCAGGCCGAATATGTCTTTTGGTTTCATAGTTTCTTTAACCGCCCGCAAACTCGGTTTTATTTTCATAATGCCACGTGGCATGGGGATATCTGCGAGAATGCTTAACGAATAGTCGAAAAAACACAACGACTATGCGTTCTGATGTCAGGCCCAACCCATTAATGTGCTTACATTGCTCACATTGAGGAGCTTGGAAGATCAGTCAGTTTTAAATCTGAAAAAGCCAAATGGTTGGCCGCTTGACGGGGTAT
>JAQGOX010000780.1 GCA_028293365.1 Verrucomicrobiales bacterium
TTTGCGAAGTTGCTTCAATCGCAGGTTCCGTCTCCAGCACCGGCCTTATTTCGCACGCGCAACCACGAATGGCAAGTCAATATGCAACAACTCCAAACGATCGAAGCTCAAAGATCATTTCAACCGATCAACTTCGTCCAGTACCACTTCGTTCCGAATCCGTCCGAACATGAGCGAATCCAAAATCTCTTCATTTTTGATCACGTTCGCTCGCAATCTCCCCTCAAACGCAAAACCAGCCTTTTCCAAAACACGCGCCGAGGCCCGATTGTTTGCGAACAGCTCTGCATAAATTCTGATGAGGTCGAACCGGTCAAACGCTGTCGCGACAAATGCCGTTACCGCTTCCGACATGATGCCTCGGCCCCAGAACGGTTCCGCCAGCCAGTAACCAAGCTCCGCGGACTTCCGATGAACATCCACTCCAGGCCGCAATCCGATGCTGCCAATCGCCTCGGTTGGCGTGGCGATGGCAAATGTTTTCAGAGGATTCTCCTGGCTGACAAGTTTAATGAAAGCTTTTGCATCCTCCAAACTATAGGGATGAGGAAAGAAATCGCGCAGGCACATCCAGACCTTGCGATTATCCGCATAGTGCTGAACCGATTCCGCATCCGCCTCGTTGAATGGACGAATGACGCACGTTTTAAGTTCAAGCTTCATTATCTACGGTTGATTCGAAAACAATCTGCTGATCTCAGGCAGCAGGCCATCATAATTCTCATTGCCAGAGATTCAGCGAAATGATCCCGGCCTCATGACTTGTTTTTCAATCGATGATTCGAGAGCGATAAAACAATAGTGGTGCAAGGTTGGAGCGGGGATCAACAAATGAGACAGTTCCATTTGAGTTCGTCAGGACCAGAATCGATTGCCAATCACTGAAATCAATGCTGGCATCGATGCTGTATATAAATCCAGGGGAACCAGTCAGTTGCCAACGTTCTGCGTTTCGAAGCCGCCCCAATGACCTTAATATTCCCGTGTTAAACTCACCTCGCGGCGCCTCCAATCTCACGTCACCGATGCCTTCCAGAGACGCAACACCAGTTAGCTCTGAGCCCGCATGCACCTCTAATATTTTTGAGCGACCAATTACCCCTCCATTGTTTCGCGCAATTTCATAGGTGAACCCCGACTTCCAATCCCACGCTCGAACCTGAACAAAAACCAGGTCTCCGCTGAATAAATCAGGAAGCGTGGCAACGCCCATCGAAATAGTTCCATTCAGTTGGGTTTGCACTCCAAAACCGGCAGAATAAATTGAGGCCGAAAGTAAATGGCCCACCGGCTGCAGCGCAGTCAGTTTTCTCCCCGCAAAAAACTGAGCATGATAGTCATAACTTGAAACCGGCGAAATACCGTTTGTTTCGATTACCCTTCCAAAAACCTGCCAATCAATGGAACCATCGTTTTGAAGTCCTTCCGAAGCCGTTTTGAATGCCAGCAATCCACGCAATGGCTTATCTCGCGGCTCAAAAGTCAGTATCAGATTCGTTCGAATAGTCGGAAGCCACAGCGGCCAATCGAACGCGTAATCAAACCTTCCCTCTGTAGGTCGTGGATCCGTAACCCGAATAAAATAAGTCTCGCCTCTCCGGGCGGTGAACGGAACTACTCCTTCAAAGGGAAGGGAAAAATTTCGGCCCGCATTGGAAACCTGAAGCACAAGATTGGAAAGAGAGTCCCCGCTGAAAACGTCCAGAGGCAACCCTCCAAAATCTCCCACCACCTTAAGGAAAACATTTGTATCTCGATCGGGTGTCCACCGCCACCACACACTTCGCTCTGGCACGTTCGTTCCCGTTAACGGTTCGCCTGCTTCGGAAGTTGCGTACTCAGTATTAAAGCCCAGCTTTGTCAGCGACAGCCCCGAATCAATCAAGCGTGCCGATTCGAAACTGTCGTTCTCTTCGAAAAAGGTAAGTGATAAACTGCTGAACGAGCTTTCGCCGGAAGAATAGACTGCCTGCGCATTAATTTGGAACTCGCCGTCTTCAGTCGGTTCCCAGGTCCAATCGAAGTTCGGCGGATTGACCAGATTCGTTTTTAGTACGCTCACCCATAGTTTTCGACGTTCTGGGAGCGGATATACGTAATGGCCCAACTCAATTTGCAATGAGACGGGAGCTTCGACATCGGCCAATCCCGCCAGATGAATTGAAAATGGCCTGCCCACGTTACCGTTCGTGCCGGAGACGCCTTCAATCCAATGAAAGCGCTCACTCAGCATGAAGGCGTTGGTCAAAAAGTGATTCTTACTCGCGGCGCTAAACCAATAGGTACTCCCTATCTCATTCTTGAATGAACCGCCTCCAAAACTCACGCCTCCCCACGCATTAATCTGGATTGAGTTTGGAGTTGAATGAGCGACCAATTCCAGGTTCGTCAACGCCGTCCCTTTGTAAATAAAGAGATCGGAAATCTCACTATTCAAGGTCGTAAGCGCGGCGTGGATCGGTGTCCACTTCCACCAAAGTGATCCATAACCTGGCTGCGCCTCTGCTGAACTGTAGAGGGGTTCATCAGGTTCTATCGTCGCATATTCCGTGGAATATTCGAAAAAACGATTCACCAGATTGTTCGTAATTTGAATCGCCCTGTCAAAGGCATCGTTTTGCGGGGAAAATGCGAGACTCACCGGCAAAAGGTGATACTCCATGTCTCCCGCCCGCCCCTTGGCCGTAATCGCAACGGTTTGCGCTAGTGCAGGAGCATACCCGAAAATAAACGGAGGCGCGGATTTGGCGCCCAGGGAATTGGTTCCGATCAACGCCTCGACCGTTTCTATTCTCACTTCAGGGTCGGACGCACCGACCTCAAACTGGATTTCCTCTCCGGCGGAGAACTTTCTTGAAGCAGGGGAAATTAAACGCAGCCCGCCCATAGTCAGAGTCAGATCGAAAAAGGAACCAGGAAAATTCAAATCGCCGTCAACGGCAATTGAATAAGTTCTTCCCACTTCGCCATTGAAGTAGTACTCACCTCCTGGGCTGGAGTTTTCGATAACATTGGTCAGGCTTTTTATCTCGCTGCCCAAATAGATCCCAATTCGATAGGCGCCCGAATAGTTCGGAAGCTTCAACCCGACCAACACCGGGTCAGTGGCTGGAGCTGTCCACTGATACCAAACGGAAAACTTCGCGCTTTGCATAGCGTGGTCCGGTTCCCCGACTTCAGCCGAGGCACATCCGATGCTTCCGCGAACTGAAATCGCGGTGCCAGTTAAAACCTGCGCATTGGCAAAATGATCATTCCCGGGCGAAACACATGGTTGAATCACGGGCGGAACCGGCGGGAAAACGACATTAACTGATCCATGATTCATGAGCCAATCCGCGGTTCCGCACTGCAGGGTCAAAAGCACGCCAATGTAACTTTTTAAAATTAGTCCGCGGAAATGATTGGTCCCGACTCGAATGCAATTCATCCTGTTTTTATATAAACCTGGAAATAGTTTCCACCAATGATTAAATATTGCACCCACTAAAATATCGAACAAAAGCGAAAACATCATAGATTGCTTTGACTCTGAGCCTGCAGCGTTCGAGCTATTGGGCTTTTTGGTTTTCCGGCGCATCAGGTCTTTTTGGTGTTGCTGCGGGTTGTAAACTCGCGGTCCGGGGTTGATGGAAGTTGCCTTTCGCTGATTTGGCGGATTCCAGGTTTGGGTTTTCGACTAGATCTGAACGGGAGCCGAACATTTCGTCGCGGACGGCCCAGATTTTGTCTTCGTTGTCCCCAGGATGTTCCAGGATGACTTCCTTGATTTTGACCATGTGAAGGATGGCGGCGCGGGCGGCGTTGAACTGGAATTTCTCCCTTTCAAGCGCGATGCGATCTTCAGTGGCTTTGAGCTCCCGGTCGCGCTGGGCGTTTTGCTGGAGACGAAGCACCCAGCTTGAGACTGTGGCAAAGTTAGCAGGGTCCCGATTGTTAACAGTGGCCAATTCAACCGCAAATTGGCGCAGAGCAGCGTCGGTCAATCGGTTGAGCGCCTGCGGATCGCCGCCGAGTTCTTCAAGAAGTTCAACGTGGCAATCGGCTAAATCTTTCTGATTATGCGCCTGGGCGCGAAGCTGAAAACGGCGCAGAGAGGTTATGTGGGTTTTGATTCCGAATCCTTCGGGTGGAGGAGCAGCGACGAATTCGAGGACAGTTTTGATCGGATGCAACTCCAGCCAATCCATAAGTTGCTCCTGTTGCGCGGTAGATAAAGAATCGAGGATGCCCCATTTCTTGCGGGGATTACGCGTCTTTGGTTCTGAGTGAGTATTTTCGATGTCAGAGTCCTGAGTATTCATTTTAGCCTATGGGGGGGTTCTTTTTATTGTGTTTGGTCGTGTTTATTGTGTTTCGTGGGAAAATCATTGTGTCGCGGTTGTGTTTTGATTGTGTCGCCATTGTGTTGCGGTCGTGTTTTCACTGTGTTTTCCAGCCCCAATTGTGTTTTTGGCAAATGGGAGAGGAAGTAATCCTGCGCAGAACCGCTGAGCCGCAGCGCGGCCGGCCGCAACCAAAGGTTGGATGGGAAGAATCTCACGCAAAGGGCGCAAAGACCGCGAGGGTAAGAGAAGAAAACTCGTGCAGAGACCCAGAGCCGCTGAGATTTTCAGAGTTGGAAAATTTTGGTGAAAATGCGCAGTTGGGAATAGCACTGCGGAGGTGCGGAGAGGAGGATGCACCAGGGAACTTCGAACCGGGGATAGAACTGATTTATTATTCATAATGGATGTCATCGTAGCAGGGGGGGTGGGACATCCGTGGGGCTACCCTCAAAATAGTTTAAACTTTTTTTTGAGGTCGATTCCGGGCAAAAACCCCAGCCAAAACGCACAAAACCGAGCGATCTCCCCATTGAGATCCTATTTTTTTGTGCAAAATATCGACCGAAGAACTGGAACCAACTCTGCAATCCGAAACCTTGATGCTTGCCTCATCGCACTGCCTCCCTACAATTCCCTTATTACATGAGAGGACTGAGCGGGCTCACCTGACCGCAACCCTGCAATTGAACATGAGCAAACGGAGTGAACTGAGGTTTGACCAAAGTGCACAGTGGGCTTTGTTGCACCGCTCCTTCGTCGCCTTTCTAGTGCATAACTTGCGAGGTATGCGCCGGACGGTGTGAAGAAGATTTAAGCCAGTTTGCCGGGTATATAATTCTCGATGCCGTTATCGGCAACACGGACCGTCATCATGAAAATTGGGCATTGTTGCGCCGCAATAATCCGAAGCCGATCATCTCTCGCCTTGCGCCATCGTTTGATCACGCCTCCTCGCTGGGCCGCGAATTGAAAGACGCGCGCAGATCGCTCATTCTAAACGAAGCTCGGCTCGACCGTTACATTCACAACGGCGCCGGGGGAATCTACCTCGAAAAGTTTGGAGATGCTGCCACTGCTCCAATCGATCTCGCCCTCGAACTGATTACCCGCTTTCCAAAAGAATTCGTACCGTGGGTTCAAAAAATCGAACAGGTGACAGCCACGCAAATGGATCGTATCCTAAAACGAATTCCGAACGATTGGATGTCGGAAGTCCAGGGAACATTCGCCAAAGCCCTGGTGCTCAAAGCCAAAGAAATATTGTGTCAGACAAATCGGTAAAGACGTTATTCGTAGCCTGGAAGCAAAAAGATCCGGGCGGCTGTGAGATTATCAATAGACCGCTGATTACTCTCGTACAGAGCCCATTCGCTAGAGCCTGTCTAGGATATTCGAGATTTGAGATTTCCGCGAAGGCTTCGCGGAAATTCGGGAACGCGCTCCTTCCACGTCACAAAGAAGGTCCGCATGCGTGAGAGATTACCCTCTACCCCCCCGTCCAAACTCTATTGTGAGCCGAACTGATAAATCCTTAAGCAACTTTTTTCCGTATGCCGCGCGCTTTTCACCCTGTTGCTCATGTTCGACGAGGCGACGGCCGATTTCGAAATTGGTCAACACTTGAAGCATATTGAAACTGAGCAGACCGCCTCGAATTAACCGCCATCTTCGTAGCGATCGTGAAGTAAGCCCCGAACTCAAGAATCAACGTGAGCCAGATGAATGAATGCCCCATTTCTTAATTCATCCTTCCTCCCGTTGCCTTTTTTTTCGATAGTATAATTAGGCAGGTTGGATACGATTCCAGCTTGAATATTCACAATAGCAGCCACTTCCCGCGAAATTGGTATGTGGGCAGGCAGGTGAACAGATGAACGAACGCCGGTTACCCGTGGACGAGTTCGCAACGCGTGCCGGAATCAATCCGAACACAAGCTACGTGCGCGCTCTCGTCGAGATGACTCGATCTAGGAACCCCGCTTTCGGTTTCGGTCCGATGTCGCTAGATCTGTGCACTCGGGAAATTTCGCCGAATCCCCCCGCGACAAGCACCATGATATCAGCACCAATCCGCTCTCGTTAGCCACATAAACCAAAACATGGACCAAGCCCAACTCAACTGGATCACCAGCTTCATCTGGGGCATCGCCGACGATACCCTTCGCGACGTCTTTGTGCGCGGCAAATACCGCGATGTCATTCTGCCTATGACCGTCCTGCGCCGCCTCGATGCCGTGCTGGAGCCCACGAAACAGGCCGTGCTCGATATGAAGGCTGCGCTCGACCGCGAAAAGGTCACGAATCAGGACGACGCCCTTCGCTCCGCCGCGGGTGAAGCTTTTTACAACACCTCCCCCTTCCTCCTGCGCGATCTCAAGTCGCGCAAGACGCAGCAGACCCTTAAGGACGATTTCATGGCCTACCTCGACGGCTTTTCGCCAAACGTGCAGGACATCCTCAAGAATTTCGAATTCCGGAATCAAATCCCCCGGCTTTCCGAGTCTGACGGTCTCGGCCAGCTCATCGAGAAATTTCTCGATAAAGACATTAATCTCAGTCCCCGCCCGGTG
>JAQGOX010000785.1 GCA_028293365.1 Verrucomicrobiales bacterium
ACGAGAAGCTTGATACGCGCCGCGTAATGTTTACGAGCAAACTGCCGTTGAACGAAATACTGATCGATGTCCATGATCGCATTAAGAGCATTAAGCGCGGCTATGTTTCAATGGATTACGAGTACGCCGGTTACCAGGAGTCCGACATGGTGAAACTTGACATGCTCGTGAACGCCGAACCAGTGGACGCTTTTTCATGCATTGTGCACGCCGACAAAGCAGAGGGCAGGGGACGCGCGCTCGCGGCGAAACTCAAAGAAGTCATCCCAAAACAGCAGTACGCCGTGGCCATCCAGGCGGCTATAGGTGGCAAATTTGTGGCGCGCGAAACGGTCAGCGCGATGCGCAAAGATGTGACCGCGAAATGCTATGGTGGTGATATTTCTCGAAAACGAAAACTGTTGGAGAAACAAAAAGAAGGTAAAAAGCGAATGAAAGCATTCGGTACGGTTCAAATTCCGCAGGAAGCATTCATTGAAGTGCTGAAGGCTTAAGCGACGCCACTTTCTAAAAGTGCATGAATCTTAAATGGTTCGTTTCGAAAAAGCACCGCCAGGCCTCGGATGTTTCATCACGTATCGGCAAGATTCTGCGTGCGCAGGAGGATATTTTAAAGCCTGAAGCCAAAAACGCGGTTTGTGTTGCCAAAGAAACGCTGGATCGCTCATTGGTTTCGAGCGCGCCGTTTGAACAAATCGATCA
Source organism: Verrucomicrobiales bacterium (assembly GCA_028293365.1). Taxonomy (GTDB): domain Bacteria; phylum Verrucomicrobiota; class Verrucomicrobiia; order Limisphaerales; family SXQI01; genus JAQGOX01. The sequence continues at coordinate 703 of JAQGOX010000785.1, forward strand.
GGAGCTGGATGCATTGCAAAAGGCTGCAGACAAATGGCTGCGACCCTACCCAAATCCAGTGGCTCGGGAGAATATCGACGTCGCTTTGGTGGCGCTCGTAGTAGCGATGGGCTTGCGAACGTTTTTCGCGCAGCCGATGGAAATACCGACCGGTTCAATGCAGCCGACGTTGTACGGAATCACGCACCAGGATTTACGTGGCAAACCGAATGCCGTTATTCCGGGGGCCTTAACCCGCTACATTCAAGCCGCATTCAAAGGCGTTCGTTATTTTCAGCAAACCGCGCGAGCGGACGGTGAAATTGCCCAGGTGAACCCGCCGCAACAAGTCTTGCCGATGGTTCAGAAACAAACGTTTTGGTTAAGCGGAGATCCAAAACCGTACACAATCTGGTTTCCGCCTGAGGAATTCGCCCAACGAGCAGATCTTAAACCGGGGCGAAAAGTTCATGCCGGTGAAGATATCTTCAAATTGAAAATCACGGCCGGTGATCGGCTTTTTGTAAATCGATTCATTTACAATTTTGTCCATCCGAACCGGGGCGATATTGTCATTTTTAGCACCCACGGAATTCCGCAACTTCAGCAGGACACCCATTATATTAAACGGCTGATCGGGTTGCCGGGCGACCGCGTCCAGGTAGGCGACGATCGTCATGTGCGAATCAACGGCGTTCGGCTGGACGCCTCCGCGCCGCATTTTGAAAACGTCTATTCTTTCAAAGGACCGCCACAGGATAGCCATTATTCCGGTCACGCGAACTATTATCTCCACCCGGAGATGGGCAAAATTCCGGTTCCAATGTTTCCAGATGAGTCGCGTGTATTTGAGGTGCGGCCCGGGCATATTCTGGTGATGGGCGATAATACGATGAACAGTTTTGACTCACGTTATTGGGGTGATTTTCCCGAGGAAAAAGTCGTTGGCCGTCATGCCTTCGTTTTTTGGCCCATTTCCGATCGTTTTGGCTGGGGTGTCCGTTAACGTATGAACATTCGATGGTTCCACTCGCGCTCCATTCGGCAAGGCGCTGAAGTCTCTCGTCAGGTCGAAAAACTGGTGAATGAGCAGCGGGATATCTTGTCGGCGGAAAGCATAAGTAAACTCGAAGTCGCCAACGCGGCATTTCGAACCCGATTACAAAAGCCGCTAACAAATTCCGAAATCCAGACCGAAACTGCCAACCTCGAAAAAGTAGCCAATGAACTCCTCCAACCGTATCCAAATGCGGGGATGCGGGAAAACATCAAAGAAATCGCTGTCGCGATGACGACGATACTGGCGTTCACAACATTTTTCCTTCAGCTTACGAAGATTCCAACCGGTTCGATGCAACCGACTTTGTTTGGGATCACGCCAGAAGAACATAAAGGCGAACCGCCAGGTTTCTTTCAGAGGGTCGTCGATTATTGGGTCCACGGGATTTCCTATGTGTATTTGATAGCGCCGGCAGATGGTGTCCTGCGAGTCGACCCTCCCAAAACGATTCTGCCATTTGTTAAGAAGCAAACGATTTCTGTGGATGGCCACTCAGATTCAATCTGGTTTCCACCCGACCGACTTGAAGAATTTGCGCGTCTCTATACCGGCGCAACGGTGCGCAAAGGCGAAGAACTGATTAACCTGAAAATGATTACGGGCGATCATCTTCTGGTCGATCGCTTTACCTACAATTTCCGGCATCCGGAGCGCGGCGAAATCATTGTTTTCAAAACGCGAGGGATTGAAGGAATGCGGCACTATGATGGTTCAGAGGAAAAAGATGTGCTGTATATAAAACGTTTGGTCGCACTTGGCGGTGAAACCGTGCGAATTGGAAACGATAACCATTTGGTCATTGATGGCGTCCGTTTAAATGCCGCGACCCGGCATTTCGAATCGCTGTATTCGCCAGATGGGCCTCCGAGGCGTGACCATTACACCGGTCACGTCAACGGAGTGAAAGGCGCTGAATATGGAACGCCGTCCGTAGCTCCGAATTTTCCAAACGAAAAAGCGACTCTCACCGTGAGGCCTCATCACTATTTAGCCATGGGCGATAATACTCTGAACAGTTGGGATTCAAGAGCTTGGGGCGATTTACCGGAGCAGAATGTCATAGGAAAGTGCTGGTTTGTTTATTGGCCATTCACGAGTCGATTCGGATGGGCTTATCGTTGAAATTGTCATTAAGGGGCAGCATACTTATTTCGCACAATGTATGTTATGTTTAATTGAGCTGAGGCTGGAAACGCCTTTCAAATGAGTCTCTCTGAGAATCTCTCCAGGGTCCGACAAACGATTGCGGATGCTGCAACAGTCTCCGGTCGGAGTCCGGGTGATATTTTGTTACTGGCCGTTTCCAAAAACCAGCCGGTCCCGGTTATCAATGAGGCAGCGAGTTTAGGTCTCGAACTCTTTGGCGAAAACCGAGTTCAGGAGGCAAAAATCAAGATTGGTCAGTGCCCCGGCCGACTCAAATGGCACATGATTGGGCACCTGCAATCGAACAAATGTCGTGACGCAGTTCATTTCTTTCAAATGATTCAGAGCGTTGACAGTTTGAGTCTCGCAACGGAAATTAATACTGCCTGCGACAAATCGGCAAAAACGATGGCGATTCTTCTCGAAGTCAACGTTGCCCGTGAATCGACAAAGTTCGGATTTAAGCCTGCTGAAGTCATTGCACAACTCGAAGCGATCAATGCTCTAAGGCGCATTGAGATTCACGGTTTAATGACGATTGCACCGTGGGTTGAAGATCCGGAAAAGGTGCGTCCGCTTTTTGCCCAATTGCGCGAGCTTAAACTTCGTTGCGAAGAAAAACTCGGCGCACCATTGCCACATCTGAGCATGGGAATGAGCGGCGATTATGCAGTTGCCATCGAGGAAGGCGCGACGATCGTTAGAATCGGTCGCAGTCTTTTTGGCGAACGTCGCAAGGCCCTTTAACCAAACTTACAAATTAGTTCCTCGAACTCGACTTATTGTGTATTTTGAATTGGATATGAAGCTCGCGGAAATCAAAGAAGTTCTTCACGCTCAGCCGTTCGAACCATTCGTCATCCACGTGGCGGATGGCAAAACATTCCGCATCGAGCATCAGGAGTTTGCCGCTCTGCATCCTGGCGGTCGACAACTAGTCATCTTTACCAAAGATGGTTCATTCATTCTGAATACGACTTTGATTACCACCATTCAAGTACCTGCCCACGGTGCTTGATCATTACAGATGCAGGCGCTTTATTTTGCGGGCCGCGCAGGAGCGATCACATAGTCCCGATCAATTCCATACCGTTGCAGTACTCGCTTCGTTGCAGCTTCAGTATCTGACGCATCGAGGACGAGTCTCGAAATCGAATCACCGGCATGGAATTCGAGCACGTGAAAACCGTTGGTTGATTTGTCCTTCGCCGCAACCAGATCCGCCAGACGGCGAATGGGCTGCCCGTTCAATTTATCAACCATCATGTAGCGGGCATCCTGATAACCCATATTGACCGAATCTGGCAGAACGCTCGAAAGGATAACGATTGATGGCCGGTCTTTGGTTGGTTTTTCCTGAGCGGCATATGATAAACGAAATGGAGCCTTGCGCGCCCAATCCGCACCCCAACTTTGCAGAAACGGCTCGGTAAGAGGTTGGAAAAGCAGGCCACCGAGCATGACATATTCCGGTTCCTGATCGAAAATCGCGTGAGGAACGAGTTGTTTCGAGAAATCCGCCTTTGGAATCGTGTAAGCAACTTCCTGGACTTTGCCGTCCCGCCAAACCTTCATCTGGCACTTGTCCCCTGCTCCTTTATTGCGATTTGCGAGGTTCTCCAGGGAAAGGTTTCCGAACTGGGGATCTCTATAATCTCCCTGGCTGTCGATCTTAAATCCGTCGATCTCTAGAATTACATCGTGAGGCTCAAGACCTGACTTGCCACGGCTTTCGGGCGGAATTTCGATCACAATTGCGCCGCGTTGTTCGCCGCTCAATTTCAGATATTCAAGATTCTCCGGGTTGTTGGATCGTTCCCAGAC
>JAQGOX010000788.1 GCA_028293365.1 Verrucomicrobiales bacterium
TCGCCACGATTTTCACGGCGGGGTAGATTGATAAGCACGAGCACATCCGCAGAAATGAGCGGCTTGTTTTGCGCGTCACGGGCGACACCATCCAGATACTGGATCGTTTTCACCTGAGCAAGTGTGACCTGGCTGCTGGATTCCGCGGGGGATCCTTTGCGCATAACGAGCAAATTCCCTTCCGTTCCGGAGTTGGCGCTGGAGGCTTCCAAGCCGACTGCAAGGGCCTGCACCAACATGTAAACAGCAACAACCAGTCCAACTCCCAGGATGGTAGCAATGGTTGAACGCCATCTCACAAAGACGTTCCGGATATTGTATTTGATCGGAAGAGCCATCGCGTTAGTCCAGTGTCTTTAATCCTTGAACGACGCTCATCCGCGCCACTGAAATCGAAGGTGCGAGGCTCGCGACGATTCCGAGTGTTGCCGCCACGAGACAACCCATTCCGACAATGCGGGGTGTCACTTCAAGGCTCGGAAAAAATCCATTCGTTAAGGTCGTCGCGGGGATGAACGTGAAGAGGGCCCAGGATCCGCCCACTCCCAACAGAGCTCCGATCGCAGCAAGGCCGAAGCTCTCGGCGAGGATAAATCCGAATAATTCGCGACGACGAAAACCAAGGGCTTTCAGGACGGCCAGTTCACGAAACCGCTCCCGAATGGCCATGCTCATGGTGCTCGCGCTGACAAGGATTAGTGTAAAAACAACGACCGAACAAATCGCATTGATGAGGGCTTTAATGTTTCCCCACATCGAAATAAATCCAAGCTGAAAGGCGCGTTCGGTCTCAGCGCGCACCTCGGCGGAGCTGTTTAGAAATGCTTTATCGATCGCGGTCACGACCGAACCGACGTCATCGGGAGTGCGCGCTTTGATCCACCAGGTCCCCACCTGCCCTCCCCCGCCCGATGCCTCGTCGAGATATTTTTGGTTAAAGAAGAGATTTCGATCGTCCGGAGTGCCCTGATAGAAACCGGCCACGTGGAGTTCCAAATCGAAGGGCCAAAACGTTCCCTCAAGGTTCATCCGGTCTCCGACCTTTATGTGATATTTATCGGCAGTGGCTTTGCCCAGAATGCAGGCCCGGCGATCGGTCAGAAACGTCTCTACCTGTTCGGGCGGGATTTTGGCGTCAGTCGATATTTTCACGAATGCGGCGGGATCAACTGCGAATTGCGCGAACATCACTTCCTCGCCTTTGTACTTGCCGCCATACCAGGTGAAAGGACTCACGACTTCAACTCCGGGGATGCGTTCGATCACGGCTTTTTGCTTCGCGGGTAAAAGTTGCCCCAGGGAAATGCGGTTACGCGCGATGATTCGTGAGGCGGAGCCAATATCTTCCACGGGAAGCGTGATCTCACGAAGGCCAACCTGCAGAATGACGAAGAGAAACAAACTTACGGCGACGCTCAAAATAGAGAGCAGTGCGCGGCGTTTGTTGCGCAGTGCATTTTTGGCAATAAATCCAATGGTCGTCATGGTCCAGCGAAAAAGCTAAGGGACTAATTCCCCTTTTTCCAAATGAATGCTGCGACTGCCGAAAGCGGCTGCTTTCGGATCGTGGGTGACCATAATCACGGTTTTTCCGGCATCACGGCAAAGAGATCTCAAGATTTCGAGGACTTCGTTCGCCGACGCGGAATCGAGGTTTCCGGTCGGTTCATCCGCCACAATCAGGCTCGGATCGGTAACCAGGGCGCGAGCGATGGCAACGCGTTGTTCCTGACCGCCCGAAAGCTGCTTGGGTAAATGGTGCCCGCGCTCACCCAGTCCGACCAGGTCCAGTGCGATTTTCACCTGCTCCTTCCGCCTGCGACCCGGAAGCTTTGTGAGCAAAAGGGGAAGTTCCACATTTTCTGAGGCGGTTAGGACCGGAATCAAATTGAACGTTTGAAACACGAAGCCAACATTTTGGTTTCGCCAGTCGGCGAGTTTAGACTCATTGAGCTGGGTGACTTCAATGCCTTGAACTACGCAACTGCCATTGGTTGGCCGGTCAATTCCGGCGATAATATGCAAGAGGGTCGATTTTCCCGAACCGGATGGACCCATCAGCGTTAGAAATTCTCCTGCCTTGATATCGAGCGAAATGTTATCGAGCGCGGTGACGTTGATATCGCCCTGGCGATAGATTTTCGAGAGTGTTCGGATGGTAACGATGTTTTCCACAAGAAACGCGATTGCAATGAAGGCCCGGTGATACCCCAATTCACTGCACAGGTAAACAGTAACCGTGAAGCAAACCGTCAGGCAAGAAAGATTGTGAAATTTTTCACAATCTCTCTTTCCACACTCAAATCGTGCGGCACGATTAGGGTGAATCCGATCACTAAGACCGCCGTATACCCTTTCGTTTTCGGGAACCGCCGCCTTTCGATGAGCTATAGCTGCCGCGCTCGCCTTTGGCAGGAGCGGTTCCGTCCAGATTACGCTTTAGCTCCCGGACCTGATCGCGAAGCAGCGCGGCTTTTTCAAACTCCAGGTTGTTGGAGGCTTCGATCATCTCCTGTTCGATTTCTTTGATCGTTTCGGCAATGTCAATGTTACCAGTGGCGTCATTGAGCATCGCATGCGCCGCCTCGTGATTCGCCTCGCGGGTCGAAAGGCTTTCCTCGAGGGCGCGAGTGACACTCCGCGGGGTAATGTTATGTTCGAGATTATAAGCGACCTGCTTCTGGCGGCGATATTCGGAGACGGCCAAAAACTTTTGAATACTCTGGGTCATAACATCGGCATAGAGAATCACTTCCCCGTTGAGATGCCGGGCGGCGCGTCCCGCGGTTTGGATAAGGCTGGTCGCGGAACGGAGGTAGCCCTCTTTATCGGCATCCAAAATCGCGACCAGCGCAACCTCGGGCAAATCCAAACCTTCACGCAGCAGATTGATTCCGACCAGGACGTCAAAATCACCACGACGCAAACCACGGAGGATCTCCACTCTTTCGATGGCGTCGATCTCGCTGTGCAGGTAGCGAACGTTGATTCCGATGTCGCGCAAATAATCGGTCAACTCTTCGGCACTTCGTTTGGTAAGCGTGGTGACTAAAATGCGTTCCTTCTTATCGGCACGGAGTCGAACTTCGTTGATTAAGTCGTCGATTTGCCCTTTAAGCGGCTTGACTGTAATACGTGGATCGATCAAGCCGGTCGGGCGGACGATTTGTTCGACGACTTGATGTCGCGACCATTCCAACTCGGCAGGAGCGGGCGTGGCGCTGACATAAATGGTTTGCTTTTGCCATGCTTGAAATTCTTCAAAGTTCAAGGGCCGATTATCCATCGCACTCGGAAGGCGGAATCCATGGTCCACCAGAACAGTCTTGCGCGCACGGTCCCCGGCAAACATGCCGCCGATCTGCGGAACCGTGGCGTGTGATTCGTCGATCACGAGCAAATAGTCCGAAGGAAAGAAATCAAACAATGTGTTTGGCCGCGAACCGGGAGGACGACCGCTGATATGGCGGGAATAATTTTCGATACCTGAGCAGAAGCCCATTTCGAGCATCATCTCGAGATCATATTCGGTGCGCATTTTGATGCGCTGCGCTTCCAGGAGCTTCCCCTGCTTTTCGAACCAGGCGATGCGGTCGGTCAACTCCTCGCGAATCGTAAGCGTCGCGCGCTTCATTTTCTCCATCGGCGTAGTGAATTGCTTGCTCGGATAGATCGAAACCGCGTTCAATGATTCGAGCTTCGTTCCAGTGAGCGGTTCGAAACGGGTGATGCGTTCGATCTCTTCGCCGAACAACTCAATACGCAACGCATCCTCCGCGTAGGAAGGATGGAGTTCAATCGTATCACCGCGAACGCGGAAATTGCCGCGATTAAATGCAATGTCGTTTCGCGAATATTGCATTTCGATCAAGCGCGAAAGAAGTTGGTCGCGCGATACTTCCTGGCCTACCACCAACGGTACGATGAGGGCCGAATAGTCTTCTTTACTGCCGATACCGTAGATGCAGGAGACGCTTGCCACGACGATCACGTCGCGTCGCGAGAAGAGTGAACTCATCGTCGAAAGACGCATGCGCTCAATTTCCTCGTTAATGCTCGAATCCTTTTCGATGAATGTGTCCGTGCGTGGAATGTAAGCCTCGGGCTGATAATAATCGAAGTAGCTTACGAAATATTCGACGGCGTTGTTTGGAAAAAAGCTCTTGAACTCCGAGTAAAGTTGGGCGGCCAGCGTTTTGTTGTGCGAAATCACCAATGTGGGCTTGTTCACGTTCCGCACCACATTCGCAATCGTGAAGGTCTTTCCGGAGCCGGTAACGCCCAGAAGGGTTTGGTGTTTTTGGCCGGAAAGCAAGCCTTGCGTCAGGGCAGCGATTGCCTGCGGCTGATCGCCGGCGGGAGAATAAGATGAGACCAACTCAAACATGAACAGCGAACGTACGGGTGGGTCGAAGGGGTGTCAATGAGTGGGGACCACGGGAGTTTGTTTTTTGGATGATGAAATTTGGCTGAAAGATTGAGTTGGGTTCCGTTGTGCGAGCGGGAGAAAAACGGTAGAGGGCCGCCGCCTTCCATGACACTGGAGCGAGTTGTGACCGCTTTTGGGACTGCCAAATCCCCCAATCCCTTGTGACTCACTATAAGCCCACCCCGCCGATTGATCAGTATTGAAATCCCGACAATCAATCCTATCATGCGCCCGAACCCGGATTGGAATCTATGAATCGCTCAATCAGATATTTTTTCAGTTTCTTCATTTATCTTTATTTTCTCAGCGCGTCTCGGGGTCAGGAATTTCATTTCGACGGCTCAATTTCCCGGCAGGTACTGGAAAACTATCTCGATCGCTCAATCTCCTTCACCGAACTCCTGCACGATGACCTGACTCAGGCGCGCAACAGCCGCGGCGTCGATCCGCACGACAACATGCGCTTGATTCTCAGTTCGAAAGCAAAGTTCGTGGGGCGCGCTCTGATGTTGTGGGGACGGGAACAGAATCTCTCGAATTTTTTAGCTCGCGCCAGGCCATATGCCAGCCAACTGCATCAAGCGGATCCGGAATTGGTTTTGCAGGCTGCAGCGTTCGAGATTGTCACCAGGGGTGTGGAAACGATCTCCATTCCTGAAAGCGTTTTCGCGGCATTCGGCCAACCCGCGACCAATCGAAATTTCAGCTACCAAAACATGCTCTATCCAAACGGACGCTTCGTTAATCATTGGGGCAACAACTCCTCAGTCCCGGACATGAGTCAATTGGAAACACGGCTTTGGTTTTATTTTCTCTCGACCCAATACATCGACGTGGGCATTGAAGCGATCCACTTCGGCCAGGTCGGATTGATGGATAAGAACGACGGAAATCATGCGCATTGGCTCGATATGTTAACTCGCGTGAGGGCGTATGCGAAAGCGCATGCGAGAAGGCATTTGCTGTTATGCGATGCGCATACCCCGACGGGTGGTTATGTGGAAAACGGAAAACTGCTTTTTGATTTCCATTCGTTTCCTCTTCGAATCGCCGAAGTCGAAGGACATCCCTATCAAGGAGTCCTCAAAGTGGGATACTCCGATGGAATCTTTTTGAAGAGCAAAGGTGGCATCACACCCAGCGGCTGGACCTGCGAACATCTGCCCTACATCGTCGAGTTTGATAACTTCGGGAAGCGCAACCCGGGCAAATCCGGAAGCGCACCTTTTATTTGGGGCTGGGATGAAATAACCTGGTTTTCTCTGCTTCCGGAAGCCAAACGAAACGACTGGCTTCGGTATGCCTGGAAATGGTTAAAAGATACCGATCCCAATGGTCATCTGGAAATGCCCGGGAGCCGCGTCATCACGCCCGGAACTCCTGACGGACAGCGATGGTATTGGGCGAATACTCGAAGCGATGCATGTCCAAATGGCTCAAATACTGAAGCGACAATTCGAGAAATTTGGGGAACGAAGTAGCCCCTGTCCGGGGATGTCAATTTTGCAATGCTGAGTTCGGCCCAGGGAACCAGGTCGTCAAAGCTAATTTGGACTGCTATTGTATCAATATGACGCATCTGACGCGCGAAGAATTGTTGAAACGTATCTGGATTGATCCCTTACGGTGCGGCGGCAAACCCTGCATCCGAGGCCACCGAATCTGGGTTTCTCTAATTCTCGATCTCCTCGCCTCCGGCGCCACCTTCGATGAAGTTCTGGCGGACTACCCTGGTCTGATGGAAGAAGATATTTTTGCGTGCATCGCCTATGGATCGGAAATGTCCCGCGAACGCTATGTGGATATCCCTTTGGAAACGCGGACGTGAAACTGAAGCTGGATGAAAACTTGAGCGAGCGGGGCAATCCCGTCCTCTAATCAGTCAGCCGGAGTCTCCGCTTTTTTCGGAGCAGTTTTGCCCCACGCAAATCGCCCTAATTGCACCACAGCGACCAAAACGCACGCCCACCCGAAAAGATCACCGTGCCGGTTGTAAAAAGTTTGCCCCCGCTTTTCCCCTTTGCCAAGGAGCGGTATTCGTACGGCTTTATACCCAACCTGATAGACGTTGCTTGAGTTGTGAAAATAGATCTCGTGCATGCGGCCCACGTCATCGACCCAGCAGGTCAGTCCATTATTGGCGCAACGGACCAGAGGAACGCGATTTTCAATCGCTCGGAATACAGCGGTGGCAGCGTGCTGCCATTGAGCCGCGCTCTCCCCGAACCAACCGTTGTTCGTCAGGTTCAGGAGAAAATCGGTATCATCCGTGACATACTCTGGCGCCAAATGAGGAAATGTATCTTCGAAACAAATCAGAACCGACATATTGGCACCGAGCAACGGGATTTTGAACGGGACCGCACGTTCACCAGAAGTAAAACCGTTGCCACTGGAACCAGGAACAAACCATTGCAGGAAAGGCAGCGCGCGCACAAAAGGAATGTACTCTCCAAAAATCACCAATTGCCGCTTCCGGTACGAAGCCTCGATCATTCCGCGCGGGCTGATCAGAAAACTACTGTTGTAGAATATGTATTCGGGAACTTCGGTTGAATTTTTATCAAGGACTGCATCATCAGAACCAACCACCATCCAAACCTTATTGGTAAGAACGAATTTCTGTATTTTCGAGGCGACCTCCGGATCGTGCCGAAGCATGTTCGGAACGGCGGCCTCGGGCCAGATGACAACATCCGGATGCTGGCTATTAACGGCGTCCTGCGAAAGTTTTATCAACTGATCAAAACGCGCGGAGTTCTCGTTTGTGTTCCAGATGAGTGTTTGCGGAATGCTTGGCTGTACGAGAGCCACCTTTAATTCCCGTCCCGACGGCTGAGGGCGATGATTGATTTCGCCCATCCCCCAGACTGCGACGACGCAGACAGCGACCAGTGGAGGTAAAAGCGGTGCGCGCCAGCGCCAACTCCTCGAAGGAGTGCGCAGAAGCAGGCCCGCGCAAACGAGAAGCGAAACCGAAAACCAAATAACTAAAAAGGAAACACCATAAACACCTGTGAATGACGCGATTTGCGTGATAGGCAACATTCGGTATTGCGAAACGCCCAGAAAATCCCACGGAAACCCGCTAAAAAGCCGCCCGACGAGCATTTCCAGGGCAACCCAATAGGCAGCACATTGCACCGGCCAAAGGAATCGCCGCATCGGGCTCAGTAGTTCAATTAAACTCGCAACGCGAACGAAGGCGGATTGATCCGAAGCTGCCGAATATTCGTCGGTTGTGGAGATCGCATTCGGAAACGATTGCCAGCAGAGCCAGGCCCAAAATGCCGGATACAAAGCCAGATAGGCGGCGAGCGCAATCCAACCCGCGACGGCGGCCGCAGTTTCGAGGCCGCTGACAGGAATGAGGAGCAACCAGTAAAGCTGCGCCAAATAACAAGCGACTCCGCCAAGGTATCCAAGTCGGAAGATCGCACCGGAGGTAAGTCCACTTCCAACCCCAAGGAGAATCGCCGGAGCGATCCACGCGAAGCCCGCAATGCTGATCTTCGGGAATGAGGCCGCAAGCATCAGTCCCGCCGCAATCGCGACGGCATGGCGGCTCGTAAAAACAATATTCCTCGGACGCATTAAGCCGCAAGATTGACAGATTACTAAGCAGAGTCCAAGCCGAGAACCTGCGGAGCGACCGGATGACCGGATGTCCCGGTTGTTCAATTGTATCACCGGAGGATGACAATATTGTCATGTAAAATCACGAATTTCGTGATGCACGGTTCCCTAACTTGGTTCACACTAAAAATACCGAAGCCGGATAAAACTGGCTTGGTAATTCTGTGAAACTGTCGTCTGGAGGAAAGTTTATCGTGGATCCAAAGACGCAC
>JAQGOX010000789.1 GCA_028293365.1 Verrucomicrobiales bacterium
GAAAAGATCGCAGAACTGCTTCAGGCAGATCGCGCCACCCTCTTTATCGTGGATCGAGTGAACCAGAAGCTCCACTCAAAGGTCGCTCTTCACGCCGGAGACGAACCTTTGGACATCAGCCTGCCTTTGGATCAGGGAGTTGCCGGACATGTTGCGCGTACTGGCGAGACTCTCAACATTCCCGACGCCGCCGCAAACCCGCTCTTCAACCCTGAAGTGGATCGCAGAACCGGCTACCAAACCAAAAGCATCCTCTGCATGCCGCTCTACAATCGCTCCAACGAAGTGATAGCGGTCGCCCAGCTCTTGAATCGCAAAGGCGATCAGATCTTCACAAAAGGCGAGCAGGACCAATTCGCTGAGTTTGCGCGGCCACTCGGAATAATCCTTGAAAGCTGCGCCCATTTACAATCCCATCTCACTACGTCCGAATGATCGAACCGCTCCATCCCAAGCAAGTTCGCCTTTTTCTCTGGGCTGCGCTTCCTTTTTTTTTACTCTTCACAATGGCGTCCCAGGGAAGCACCAACGATATACGGCCCCAACTCGCCCTGGTCGACGCGGCAAACCAGGCGCTCACGAATAATCCGACCCTGCGGCAGGCCCTCCTTGACCTGAAAGCGAATCAGGGAATCGTCATTCAGACTCGCGCCGTGGTATTACCGCGGCTGGAAACCATCGGGAATTTCAAGGAACGCGCTCCGGAATTAATCGATCGCACAATCGAACAATTCGTACCTCTGGAGCAGACGGAACATCTTTGGAGCACGGAGGTGCGCCTTATCCAGTCCGTTTATCAGGGTGGCCGCCTCACCTCTGCTCTCCGCACCGCAAAGCTGCTTCGCGAAAAAGCTCTTCTCGATTACCAGAGCCTGGTCAGCGATGTCCTCTTGCAGGTTCGCATCGCCTATGCTGATGTCCTTGCCGCCGAACAGAAAGTCGGTGTTTCGGATAGCACCATGGAACTCCTCAGCCGGCAATTGCAGAACTCCAAACATCGATTTGATAATGATCTGGAGCCTCGCTTCACCGTCTTGCGAGCTGAAGTCGAATTGGAAAACGCGCGTCCCGCGCTGATCCAGTCCCAAAACGCCCTTCGCATCGCCCGGCAACAGTTGCTTCACCTTCTCGGTTACGATCTGACTCACGACGATTCCGCAAATCTTTCCTTCATACTCACCGATTCGTTAAAAGTTGAACCCTTTTCGATGGAAGTTGACCAAGCCATTCAGAGTGCGCTGAAGAATCGCGCGGAACTTCTCGCGCTTCAGAAAGATGCCGCGTTGCGGAAGGAGGGAATAATCACTGCACGGGCCGGATACAAACCAACCCTCGATTTATTCGGAACCTATGGCACGCGCAACTCTGAATATCGCAGGGAAATTACCGATCGCCTCACCGGCTGGAGCGCCGGGGTCCAGGCTTCCTGGGTACCGTTCGACGGGCTTCTCACTAAAGGAAAAGTGGACGAAGCAAAGGCTCGCTATGAAAAATCTCTTCTTCAAAGCGGCGATTTCTCTCAACAGATTATTCTGAATGTTCGCACCGCATTCTCGTTCCTCACCGAAGCCAAAGAACTTCTTCAATCACAAGAGAAAGCTCTCCAACAAGCCGAAGAGACATTACGTTTGGCCAATGTCCGCCAGGAAAATGGCAGTTCCACGCAACTCGACGTGCTGAGTGCCCAATCTGCCCTTACCCAGGCCCGCTACGTACGCGCCGACGCACTTCGAAACTATGTCGTATCGCTTGCGCGGCTGGAACGCGCCATCGGGAGATGACCCCCTTGCCCTTTTCAAAGTGAGTTGCGACCAACAGTGCCTGAACTCCATGAAACCCAGGATTTCCGCCTTTCCAAAATGCTATCTGGAACAGATCGCAGGAAGTCGATCCATGTCCGTTTTCGAATGGATCCAGATGGCCAGATCTCTTGATGCCGACGGCCTGGAAATGTACGAGGGTTTCTTTACCAGTTTAGACGACGGCTACATCGACTCGGTCGGTGACGCCATCCGAAGTGCGGGGTTTGTCATGCCTATGCTCTGTTGCTCCCCGGATTTCACCCAACCGGATCCCGCTGCCCGTCAACGCGCGATCGAGCATGAGGCCGACATGATTCGCATCACCCGTCGCTTGGGAGGCGCACGTGCCGTCTGTCGCGTGTTGAGCGGCCAACGCCGGCTGGAAGTCTCCACCGAACAGGGAATCGAGTGGGTGGTCGCTTCTCTACAGCAACTGTTACCCATAGCGCGAGAATACGACGTGATCCTCGGAATGGAGAATCACTATAAGGATGGCTTCTGGAAATACCCGGAATTTGCCCAGAAAAAGGAGGTGTTTATGAAGATCCTCGAAGCAATTCCGGACCGCCATAACTTCGGAGTCCAGTACGATCCATCAAACGCCATCGTTGCAGGTGACGATCCAATCGATTGGCTCAAGGCGGTGCAAGACCGCGTGGTTAGCATGCACGCAAGTGATCGGTGGCTCAGTGAAGGAACGACGATTGAGCAACTGCGTCAATGTGACGGCACTCTTGGATATTCTCCAAACCTGAAGCATGGCATCGTCGGAAAAGGTCTCAACGATTATCCTGCCATTTTCGAATTGCTCGCAAAAAATCGATACTCCGGTTGGATCAGTATTGAAGATGGCATGAATGGCATGGAGGAAATGGCCGAGTCACTGTCATATTTGCGCCGCATGGTGGAACTCTATTTTGGCAGCCAGGTTTCTTCAAACGAATGAAACCGGTTCGGACAGCTCTGATTGGCTGCGGAAAGGTCGGTGGCCTCCACGCCGCCGCTCTAACAACCTTGCCCGAATCGACCCTGGTGGCCGTATGTGATTCGCGTTTAGACCGGGCAGAGCAGTTCGCGGCCCGCTACGGGGGAACTGCGTTTCAGGATGTATCCGAAATGATCAGTGTGTCAGGAGCCGAGGCTATCTTCATTTGCACGCCTCACCCACTGCATGCAGAATCGGCTGTTTTGGCCGCAGAGGCAGGATTGCATGTCATGGTCGAAAAGCCCATGGCGGCAAATCTGTCCGATTGCGATGCCATGATCAGAACTGCGCGGAAAACCGGGGTGACATTATCCGTAATGAGTCAAAGGCGCTTTTATGAACCGGTGCAGCGGATGAAGACCGCCATTGACGCAGGCAAAATTGGTCTGCCTGTTTTAGGGATTTTCCAGATGTTTAGCTGGCGCGATCAAGCCTATTACGAATCGGATCCGTGGCGCGGCAAATGGACTACGGAAGGCGGCGGTGTCCTGGTCAATCAGTCCCCGCATCAACTGGATCTCCTGAGGTGGTTCATGGGAGAAATACAGGAGATCAGCGGCCAATGGGCCAATTTGAATCACCCTTACATCGAAGTGGACGATACAGCCGTCGCTACGCTTAGATTCAAAAACGGTGGACTCGGTTCAATTGTCACCAGCCTGTCTCAGAAGCCAGGGCTATTCACCAAAGTGCATATCCACGGATCGAATGGCGCCTCCATCGGTGTCGAAACCGATCGAGGCGCCACTTTCATTGCCGGAGTTTCAAAAATTGCCGAGCCCCCCCTCAACGACCTCTGGACAATACCCGGGGAAGAAAATCGGTTGGCAGAATTCCAAACGACCGATCGAGCCCGCTTTCAAACCATCGATCCCGTCGTTCACTACCATGCCCTTCAGATCCAGGATTTTCTCCAGGCGATTCGCACCGGTCGCACCCCGCTAGTGACCGCGCAAGATGGCCGAGCGGTAGTCGAAATTTTTTCCGCGATTTACGAATCAAGCAAAAGCAGGAAAAATGTTTCACTGCCGCTGTCGGCGTCGTGAAATTCGCCCGCTGTTACAGGCACAAATTTAAAACCAAATGGCAAATGTCGGCGCAAGGCCGTGGAAATGAACAAAATGGTGCGCGATACAGGGTTCGAACCTGTGACCCCTACCGTGTCAAGGTAATGCTCTACCACTGAGCTAACCGCGCATAAAGCGGTGATAACGTGCTAAACTCGCGACGGCTTGGCAAGTGAGAATTCGCACGAAGTTTTGACGTCGCGAACTGCGGGAGAAATCAAGTGGCTTTATTTCGGCTCCACTGGCACCGAAAAGAAAAACGTGGCCCCTTTTCCAACCTCTCCTTCCGCCCAGGTGCGGCCGTGGTGTCTATGGATAATGCGGCGAACATTGGCCAGCCCAATTCCGGTTCCTTCGAATTCCTCGTCGCGATGCAGGCGCTTAAAAACACCAAAAAGATTGTCCGCATACTTCATATCGAACCCTGCGCCGTTGTCGGCAACCACGAACACGACTTCACCATTCCCGTTCCGCACGAAAACCTGGATCCTCGAGGGCACTTTGCCACGAGTGTACTTGACTGCATTAGCCAGCAGGTTTTGCCAAACCTGTCGAAACATAGCGACGTCTCCCTGAACCTGCGGAAGCGGTTCGATTTCCCAGAC
>JAQGOX010000805.1 GCA_028293365.1 Verrucomicrobiales bacterium
ATTACCGCAGTATTCGAACCGGAGGTTGACGGCACAGTGCATCTGCCTATTCCAGAGGAACTGCGCGGCGGAAGAATTCGAGTAACGGCAACTTTAGAGGCTGTGGTTCCCATTCCCGATCCGAAACCAACCGCCGATAACGAAATGCTACATCGCAGGCGAGAGGCATTTGAAAAACTGCGCCAATTGAATCCATTTCGCGAAATCAGCGATCCTGTGACCTGGCAAAAGGACATTCGAACGGATCGGTCAACGCCGAACCGCGAGTAAGATGGTTCTCGATACGAACATCCTGATCTACGCGACCAAACCCGGCGGCGACCAGTTGCGCCACTGGGTGGAACATGCTGAAGCGGTCATTAGCATCCTTATAGTAAGTCATTGTCGCGAGCGTTGAAGACGGAAAACGGTTTCTTATCATTTGCCCGACTTTGCTTTCTCGATCACCGAACTCAACGTCACGGGTTTGCCATCCTGGCGTTTGCTTTCGTCAGCAGCCTCCATGAAAGCGAAGAGTTCGATGGTTTCGGCAACTGGAACGGGTGAATGACGGGTTTGGAAAAACTTGACGATCTCGACCACCAGTGGTGCGTAGCCTTCAAAGGAGCCGACTGGGGCTTCACCTTTTTCGCCGCGCGCGATGCCACCGTAGCTTTTGCTTTCGCGGAAGATTCCGGTGCGTCCACCTTTCCAGCGACCGGCGACTTCGATCAGACCATCGGCGGTGCTGCGACGTTCAACACTCTCGCAACCGGTGCCCATAACGGTAAAGAGCGATTCGCAGCCGTGGACACCATACCAATAGAGGTCGGGATGGTGCGGTTCCAGGGACGCCGGGCTGGTGGTCTCAGCGCTGCGGACTTTCCCGATACTGCCGGAGCGCACGGCCTGAGTGGCTTTCGCGAAACGGAGTGAGGAAGAAGTGAATAGCGGTACTCCCGCCGCCTCTGCCAGGTGGAAAATCTCGAGCGTATCGCGCAAGGTGCCCCCAACCGGCTTGTCAATGTAGAGCGGCTTCTTCGCGGCGATGACGATCTTTGCCTCGGCGAGGTGCGGGCGTCCATCCACACTCTCGATGAGTATGGCGTCCACGTCGGCGCAGACCTGTTCAATGGTATCATGGATTTTGACACTATATTTGTCGCGTAGCACCGTTGTGTATTCTTCAACCTTTCCGATGCTCGAGGGGATGTCAGGACTGCCGCCTTTGTATGCGGCCACGACTTTGGCGCCGGGAATATGATCTTTTGCGGCTGGATCGTTCAGCATCTCAGTGAATGCCGTGACATGCGAGGTATCGAGTCCGATGATGCCGAGACGAATTTCGGCAGCGCGAGAATGGTTGATCAGGATGCCAAGAATGATGGTCAGGAACAGTCGTTTCACGTTCATAAGTTCAATTTGTAATCGGTTGGGATTGCCGGAGGTAGGCAAAGAGGTCTCGAATTTCAGTATCGGTCAGGCCATCGAGGATCGCCTCCGGCATGATGCTGGTGCCGGCAGGGTTCATCGTGGAAATCTCAGCGCGTCGCAGGCTGAGGTCCGCGCCATCGAACCCGCGCAGGACGACGACATTTGCGTCCTGATCAGCCAGGAAGCCGCTCAAGGTGCGTTCATCTTTCGTGGTGATGATGTAATTCTGGAATCCCTCCCGAATTTCGGCGTTCGGGTCGATGATGCTGACAAGCATGGTGCCAAGATCGTCGCGCTGATAGCTGGTGAGATCGGGACCGATTTTGCCGCCTTTAAAAAAGAGGGTGTGGCAGGTGGCACAACGCGCGTTGAAATGGGCCTCGCCTTTGTAAGCATCACCCGGCTGGCTGGTGATGATGCGGCGGACCTGATCAATGCGCGGCCGCAGACTTTCGCGGGCGGTGGGCGGCACAACGGGGAAATGCTTATCCACCATAGCGGTCAAACGTTCGTCCTGATGAAGCCGCAGTCGGGTGAGGATGTCAGTGGTGAAGGCCGGCCGCGGGACCCGGCCACGGACGAAAGAATCGAGCAGGCGCAGGCTCCAGACTGTGCGACTGGTAAGAAGATTGAGCGCGGCGTTTTGCACAACGGGCGGCAAGGTCGGCCAGGCTGCTGCCAGCGTTTCACCAATATCGGGATCGTCATAAAGTTGCAGCGCCGTGCAGGCGGCGACGCGCAGATCCCGAGGGCCGTCTTGAGTGGCTGCACTGAGAAGAGCTGACGCAGCAGCAGTATGTTTGACCTCACCGAAAATCCGGATCGCGGCAAGTCGTTCCGGAGCAGCCGTTTTGGAATTGGTGATTTGTTGCAGGGCCTCCGTTATGGCCGCCGGTTCACCTTGACGAACCCGGAGCATAAGCGACATGCGCCCGGTCCGAGCAAGCGCCTGCACCAGTTCATCCGGCAACGACGGAATCGAGCGTCCTTTGAACGCCTCCTCGAATCCGACCATGAGCAGTTTCCGATCCGCCTCCGCGGGAGCCTTTGCCAGCAGCGCTGCGCACGCAATCAATTCCTGCCGCGATCCTGAGGCAGCAAATCGTCGCATCAGACGTGACTCCAGATGCTGACGGACAAACGGCGCTTTCCAGAACGTTGCGTCGTCGAACACTGCCAGGACGGCCTCGCGCTCGTTCGCGCAGTGCGATTCGAGAACGAACCAGGCCATGAGCGGAATGAAAGGATCGGCGAGATCATCCGTTCGAATCGCGATGGCGCGGAACAGCGGGAGCGACTGTGCGGCTGGGATCCGCCGGGCCGTGGAGAGCATTTGGCAGCGCACTTCGGCGTCTGGTTCTCTGGCAGCGAGGGCGGTGAGCTGCGCGGCAAACAACGAGGGTAACCGTCGTTCGTCCCCCAGCAACCGAATGGTCCAGGCACGCACCATCGCGGAGGGATGAGCCAGCGTTTTCGCGGCGAGCGATTCGTCCAAACGACCCATTTGGTAAAGCGCCCACAAGGCTTCCAGCGCGGGATGAGCGCCGCCGGTTTCCAATTGTGCCTGGAGCAGCGGCACGGCAGAAGCATCGCGGCGTTCGCCGAGCAAACGGACTGCGGTTTGCCGGTGCCATTGATTGGCGTGCGAGAGTAGAGCGACAAGCTGCGCGGTTGTCTTTTTGGAAAGATTCACGTCGTGCTCCAGAGGCAACCCCTTTCCGCGCAACCGGTAGATGCGGCCCGTGGCTGGATCGATTTGACTTTGGTAGTTCTGTCCATGCGCGATGTATTCCTCCCGGAAGTCCGCGATGACGAGGCTGCCATCCGGTGCATTGGCGAGATAAACCGGGCGAAAAGTGAGATCATCAGTTCGAAGTGGAAAGCCGATGTCCGTCGTTTCGAATGTTGAGCCGATGCGTTTGCGTTCTGAGGCAACCACGTAGTGATGCAGCGGATCGACGGCCAGAAATCGACCGCGCAATCGTTCCGGCAATGCGCTCCCCTCTCCCATGATCGTCATGTGGGTGAAGCGTGCGATGGGATGCGTGCTGTGCATCATGGGCAGCTCGCCAAATGCAAACGGATTGGGAGCCGGCCCGAATTTGCCCGGGTCTTTTCCCTGCTTCAAATAGAGCCCATCCTGAATGTGATGCCAGCCGCGGGTATCACCACCGTTGTGACCGGTAAAGAGACGGCCTTCTGCATCAAAAGAAACGCCAAAGGTATTGCCGCTGCCGTCGGCAAAGATTTCGTAAATCTTCCGCTCCGGATGGTAGCGCCAAACCATGCATCCTTCGACATAGATGCCGGGAGCATTCGTGGCATCAATGCCCGGGCGGGTGACGCGGCTCGTTGTGGTACTGCCCTGAGCACCGTAGATCCAGCCGTCGGGTCCCCAGGCGAGTCCATTGGCAACACTGTGCGTGTCTTCCAGGCCAAAACCTTGCAACCGCACCTCCGGAGGGCCATCCGGAACGTCGTCTTTATCCGCATCCGGATAAAATAATAGATACGGCGTTTGCATGACCCAGATGCCACCGTGACCATGCAGTACCGCGTTCGCCAGGTTCAAGCCGGTGAGGACTTGACGATGCGTCTCATATTTTCCATCGCCGTCTCGATCTTCATGCACGCTGATGATGTCGGCCCCTGGGGTATGATTGGGAGGCGGTGGAGGCACGCGATCGTATTTGGAACGATAAAATTTATCACGGCTGATCATCTTGACTCCCGCCGGGTAGGGATACTGCCGATACTGCGCCACCCACATCCGTCCGCGTTCATCGAAACTCACATGCGTCGGTTGCGCCACCTCCGGTTCGTGCAGCAACTCTTCAACAATCAGATCGCTTTCAGGGTGCAGATTAAGCAGCGCGTCGGCAGGTGACACATAGAGCCCGCGCACCGGCTCAGGGCTCGCTTGCATCACGGTCGTGGAGGGGTGAAAATCGCTCTCCAGATACGCTGCGACGGGCGGTGTGTTGGTGATGGCTTTCATCTCGAGGGCTGACGGCTCCATCGTCGTGATTTGCCACGAGCGCTGCATTTTGACTTCGTCGAAATAACCTGCAAATACAGGTGCAGTCGTTAACCCGCGTGTAGCGGACGCTCCATCGATCCTGATGACAAACGTATTGAATGCGCCTTTCTCAAAGAAACCTTTCGGCACTTTGAAACGCCGGGGCCTTTCCATCGGAATGTCGCGTGTCTCAATAATTTTTTGACCATTCAGGAAAATGACTACCGGACCTGGTAGATCCTGCAGAGTCAACGTCATTGAGTCTCGCCAAAGATCCGAGCCGGCCGGTCCGGGCCCGGTCAGGTTGTCAGGCACCTTCAACCATGCGCGAAACCAAACGGCTGCAGGTGGCAGAGATGCGGGCTGGTTAGTTCCGACGGAACGCTCCTGCCAGACCGACGAAAGAGGCTCGGCGGCGGCAACCTGTGCATAAACCCAAAACCAGCCAATCGCGATTGCGAGAGGAACAACGGGAACTTTGAGGAATCGAGATTCCATAATTCGTTAAACGGCTCGTCCGAGGTTGGGCAGATTCGTTTTTTTATGGAAGAACGATTTGCACGCCGGGCTTTTCATTTCGCAAGCCCTTGGGGCGGCCGCGCGTTTCGCATTGTTTTAAAATCCCCCATTGTATTTTATTGAAACAATGTGCCCTTTGTGCAATACTTGGAGTGATGGCACAATCGACGATCACCGATAAGTTCCAAACAACCATACCCCTCGAGGTCCGAGAGGCCTTAAAGCTTTCACCCCGGCAACGCGTTTCCTACGAGGTGCGCTCAGATGGTTCTGCGGTGATGCGTCC
>JAQGOX010000832.1 GCA_028293365.1 Verrucomicrobiales bacterium
GGATAAAGTGTGCCCTGATTAACCGAAAGCAATTCGCCACTGATCTGCTCGATGCGGCGGGCGATGCCGTATCCGTGGAGAGGTCCAAGCACATCGAGCGTCTTCAGGAGCATGAGGGCCAGTGTTCCCTGCTGGACATCTTTCTTCTGTTTCATGTGGCTTTGTCCGGCACGTTCCTTTTGTTTACCAACATGAGAATGCCTCATTCCATTGGGAAAGCAACAGGTAATTTCAGGGGCTTGAGATTTTTACCTTATTTCAGGAATGGATAGTCGATTCCATGGATATCCGCAGTTATAAACCATGCCGCGCATGGTGCGGATTGAATATCCCGGGCGATTGAATCTTGGTGCGATTCCGCCTGCCGCTCAAACACGGGACCGCGCTCCGTTCGCGTGGGCCGTTGATCTGGAATATTCAGAGCGGAGTTAACCACTGAATTCGCAGAAAACAGAACCGAAATTCTTTTCCGATCTTTTCAGTGTGGTATTCCGTGGTCAAAATTTCTTCTCTTTCTTCAAGATCAGCGGCAACGAATAATTCTTTTTATTTACTACTTGGGCGGCGGGACCGCCGTCCAAGCACCATGAGCCGGGGAAACCGGCGCGAGGACATTTGCCGACGCGGTGGATAGCCACGATTTTCCTCAAGACGGTTGCAAAGGTTCGAAGGTCTGCCCGTCCGTTATGATTGCGATCCCTTGGGCCCGTTTTAACGCAAGAAGGTCGCGTTTATAGCCTACGAAGGGAAGCGAGGAGGCAATCGACGATCAACATGCCCATTCTTATTGGCATATTTCCGCGCAAAATGGCATAATGAATGGTATAAATACTACGATTCAGATCGACCGATCCGGCAGGCTGGTCCTTCCCAAGGCGTTGCGGGAGCGTTTTCGACTCGAATGCGGTGACAGGATTTCGGTGGAAGTCAAAGGTGACGCCATTGAGCTTCGTCCACGCAAACAGGCCCACTCTCTCAAGCGGATAAACGGTGTTCTTGTTTTTTCGAGCGAGAGTCTTCCGGCGGACCGGGATTTTGTCGCCGAGGACCGCGAAGACAGGATTCAGGAGCTTTTGCGGCGTGGCGGCATCAACAAATGAAACTTTTTTGCGACACCAATGTTTTAGTGGCTGGCTTTTGCGAATCGCATCCACAGCACAATGCCGCACGGCCGATTTCTTGAACGCATCGAAGCTGGAAAGGACGAAGGATTTGTGTCCGCGCACACTTTGGCGGAATGCTACAGAGTGCTCACACGCCTGCCGGGCGAAAGCCATGTTCCGCCCGCGACCGCATGGCAACTCATTTCCGAAAATGTAGTGAAACATTTCAAAATCATTCATCTCACTGCGAAGGAATATGCCCAGGCATTGGAGAAAGCTTCGGCCAATGGTGTCGAAGGCGGGAGAACTTACGATGCGTTGTTGCTGGCGGCAGCGGCAAAAAGCGGTGCGGATCGAATCATCACTTCGAATGTTCGGCATTTTCAAGCCTTGGCCGAAGACAATCTTCGCTCAAGAATTTCTGCCCCTTGAGTGACTGGCTGACTGGCGGCCCGGAACGATCCAGTTTGAAAAATTAATGCACCGTTGTTGGTTTGCGGTTATAAAAAAACTCAAGTCAGGAGCCTTGACCGGGCTCTCCCTCTTGATTTGCGTTTCACCACCAAAAATGCTCGGATTAAAATGAAAAAGCCTCTATCCGAACTTCTGAGTGATACCTGGAACATGAGCGGTTCATCGGCGCGGTTCGGATTAGTTTTGGTCTGAAGTCGTGTCTTAGCGCTTTTCCAAGTGTCCAGGCGGAGGCGAGTGGCAATCCACTTGATTGAGAGAATGGTTTCTTTGCGCAGTCGGGTGGCGATTTCCAATTTGTTGGGATCGGTTTTGGGGCGCAGGTGCAGATTGGCCTCGAAGTATTCTGTGGATATACGCAGTGATAAACCATGCCGCCCAGGGTGCGGATTGAATATTTCGGGGCGATTGAATCTTGGTGCGATTCCACCTGCCGGTCAAACACGGAACCGCACTCCGCTCTCGTGAGCCATCGATCTGGAATATTCAGAGGGGAGTTAACCACCGAATACCATCGCAGAAATCGGACCGAAATTCTTTTCCGATCTCTTCTGTGTGGTCTGAGTATTTTGTGGTTAAAATCCCTTCTCTTTACGTAGGCGGGGCCTGGCCCTCTTCGGTGTGCCTAAGTTCAGGCGTTTGGCGATCCATGTCACGGGCAGAATCGTTTCGTTCCGCAAGCGACTCGCAATGGCCATTTTTCGCCGGGTCGCCTTTCAAAGGCGTGGCCAGGTCCGAGTGTGTCCATCTAAAACTCGAAGCTCGAAACTCAAATCACTGGATCACATCCACGGCGGCGTGCTTGATATTCGCATCAAAAGTTGCCAGGCGCAGCCGGTGTTTCGCGGCTAAGGCGGCCAAATATTGATCGGTTACTTCCTCGGACTTCTTCGGTTTGGTATCCAGCGCGGGGACATCGTCTGCGATTCGCGCCACCTTGTGCTCCTTTACAAATTGCTCGAGCGCTTTGCGAGCATCGGCCATTGATACATTCAGAATCTTCGGATGCGTGGATACTCGCAAATAACCTAATTCAGTAAGCGGACAGAGCATCACCTGCTTGTCGGCGATCCATGCGAACGCTCGTGTGTGCAGCGCGTGCGTTTCCGTGATCGCGGCGATGAGCACATTCACATCGAGCAAGTGCGTTGGTAACGCAATCGCCAGATCCGCTGCCTGCGCCGTCACGGAAACTCCTCCAGACCGCGCTTTACATCCTCGGAGGTAATCCCCGCACCATTGGTAATCATGACCGTATAACCGCCACGTTTTTCAAATCGCACCTTGGCCCTGCATTCGTCCGGGTTAGCCTTGGTCACTTTCGAAAGCAGTATCCGTGAATTATCGGTATTTGTTTCCACGATATAAACTTCCCCGGGTTCCGCGCTTGGAAGCCGAAGGCGCTTCCGGTCATCAACAACAGCCGTCATCATGCGGGGAATTTCCCACTTTTTAAACCGAAACACAAGACCTGAAACTCGCAGGGGTCAGATTGCTTCGATCATGTGGTCATCTGTGCGATGAGGGACTAAACAGCCAAATTTTACTAAGAATTGCAGAGCCGAAGCAGTCTCCGCACGCGCTATTAATATCGCGCCGAGTCTTTTTTTTGGAAAACGCCACACGCTACGATAAGCCGCGGGTTACTGAGTGTTCGCCTCGAAAAAATGCCAGCGACAACCCAAGCTAGAAAAGTCTCGCAGGAAAAAAGCTTCGGATTTTCCGGCTTGCGTATCTTTTCAACGCATCCTGCTTGAACAATTCCTCGATCCCAAATTGTGCTGCGCTCATTTGAGGTCGATAGTTCCGCGTCTGATTTAATTCCCACAAACTCAAGTCCGCAAGGCGCAACTGGGCTGTAAGATTAATCGAGCGGGCTTTCACCACTCCAAGTTACTCAATCGCCGGGATGGCGAGTATCCGGGAATACACTGAAATACCACATCAGGGATAAAAATCGGTTGAGCACAAACGATCTATTTCTTCCTCCCTCGGGCTTGCGCAGGCTGCCAGAACCAGCGTTTTCGCCATTTTGCGTGAAACTTTTGGCGCGACGGGGTGTCTTGCTCCTGTTACACAATCGTAACAACCGGTTAACCAACGCCCAACATGAAATCCTTGATACTGCTTTTGCTCGCAATCGTGATCCTTCCCACCACGGTTCGGTCCGCAAGCCCTCCGACCGCTTTGGACCTGGTGGGCAGGTGGGACGGCACGGTCGAGTTCGGCAAATTTAAGTTTAAACTTGTCCTGAACGTCGCCAAAAAGGCGGATGGCAGACTTGCCGTTACCATCGATAATCCGGATCAGGGGCAAAAAGGGATGCCGATCAACGCGCTTCTCTTTAACAATCCCGATGTCAGGCTGGAAATCGATCAATTTGGCACCTCCTATCTCGGTAAACTCAGCACCGACTTGAATCAAATCGATGGCGCGTTCGAGGAAGGCCCCGGGGGACGGCCGATAGCGGTGGTATTCAAGCGTTCGCACGAGCCCGATCTCCCGGAGCCTGTTAAAACGTTTACCTTCGCGAAAGATGAACCGAGGGACATCCGCGGCTATTGGAAAGGTTCCCTTGAGCCGATGCCTGGCATGAAAATGACCGTCGCGCTGAATATTGGACG
>JAQGOX010000838.1 GCA_028293365.1 Verrucomicrobiales bacterium
GAGCGCGGTTGGAAGCGATTTCCAAAGGACGTTCCATATCACTTTTGACGAAAAACGATTACCTAAGCCCCGCAGTGCTGGAAGAATTTCGCCGACAATTTGGTTTTTCAGTCAAGAGCGTGTATTATGAATCCGACGCAGAGCTTTCCGATCTCCTGCAGAGGGAAGAAGCGTTCGATGTCGTAATCGCCAATGGGACAGAACTGCAAAACCTGATCAAAGCGGGCCTTCTCAGCCAAAACACTCAGTTCCTCACAAACGGAATGAGAATGGTCGAAGGCTTTCTCCGAAAACTGCCGTTTGATCCGAATTGGAATTTTAGCGTGCCCTTCGCGTGGACCTCCTTTGGCACGGGATACAACACGGATTTCCAAACCGAGCCGCCTGCGTCATGGCGCGATTTACTCGAACCGGACGCCATTGCCAATGATCTCAAAGGCAAAATCGCCATGTTCGATATTGGTCGTTATGTCATAGGTTCCGCGCTGATCTACCAGGGGCATTCTCCAAACAGCACGAATCGCGCAGAAATAGACGAAGCGACTGCATTATTGTTACGACAGCGACCATTGGTTCGGGAATACAACGAAACCAATTCACGGGCTGATTTGTCTGGTGCTCAGGCCTTCCTGGATCAATCGATCGGTAGTGACATTTCGATAGCGAACACATTGAACAGGAGAATTCGATTCGCCTTACCGAAAGAAGGCACCATGGTCATGGTGACATTTCTCGCTGTCCCAAAAACGAGCACACGACAGAATATTGCGGGGGAATTCATCCGCTTTCTGTTGCGCCCGGATGTCTCGGGAAAGAACGTGAACTACTCGCACCGCGCCAGCGCGCTGGCAGCCGCGCTTCCTTTCGTTGAGAGAGAAATTCGAAATGGGCCCGCGTACAGCTACCCCACAGAAACTTCCAAACTGTTTTACGTGGAAACCTTGCCGGCCGAATGGTCGGCTTATTATGATCAGTGTTGGGGAAAAATCCTGCGGGGCGAAATCAAACAGACGACACTTTAGAGATCGGGCGGCTATTTATTTGAAAGCGTTGGTACCGCCCTGTTCGTCAGGGGCTCCAGAGCGATAGAACTGCCTGGTTTCCAGGCTCGGTCCACCTGGTTGGTTCTCAGAGTTTTAATCGAATCGGTTTTTGTGTCGAGGATCAAGGGCAGGCCATCCCGACCGCCAATTACCACAACTTTGGAATTTTCCGAACGCGCCAACTCGAGCGTCGCTTCAATTCCTTTGTACTGAAGAACGCCATCGGTCAGAGTTTCGGCTAGAATTCGATTGTATTCATGAAGGCCATTCGCCTCAATAAGCTTGCGTTTGGCTTCGAACGTTTCGCGATCAATCCTGAACTGCATTTCCAGCGATCGCTGTTCCTCCATTAGTTTTTCTTCAATCGCACCCTTGATGGCCGGAGGCAGTGTGATTTCCTTCAGAAGGAGATCATCCAGCTCGATATATTTTTCCCCTACTTCATCCAAAGCACTTTGCAAAATTTGCTGAACGACCGACCGTTTTGTGGTGTAGAGCTCATCCGGAGAATAGTGACCGAATGTATCGCGAACCAAAGCTTGAACCTCCGGGATTATAATCTTCGGCACATAATCCGGACCAACCGTTTTTTGAATTACTCCCAGCAGTTCGATCTTTGGTCGAAAACGGACCGAAACGGAAACGCCAATGCTCAATCCATTACTCGCAATAATAGAAAATTTGGGCTCTACGTGTTGAAGCCGAACATCGTAGATCGTCATAGTGTCCCAGGGAAACATTACGTGCAATCCTTCCCCGTAAACTACATCTGTCTGGGTCCCCTTCCAAAATCTCCGATACAATACCCCCGCATGACCGGATTCAATTGAAACGAATATGGAAGGGGCCAGAAATAACAACGTCAGCAGAGTAAAAAGCAGGACCACCGAGATACCAAGGCGATGCTCCAACCAAAAGTTGTGCCAACGAACCTTCGCTTCCTGCAGACGGCGTCTCATGAGTTGGCTTTCAGGTCAGAGCTCCTACGGTAAAACGGCAGGAGTCGGCGGAGAATATTAGACTTCGACGTTTTTATGCGCGCCAGTTCTACTCAGCAGAAGAATTTGCGTCAAACACTCTTTGGACCGAGAAAACCAAAAAGCACCTCCCTCCCAGGGCGATCCGATGCCCGCTACAAACCTGCCGCTGACATAGTCCGATTTCGTCCCTACGACCGTTCGAAGAAAGCAAAAAAATAAGGGATGATTCCCAAAAGAATCATCCCTTCGTAAAATCGATGGGCTTAAATGACTACTTTGCTCCAACAGCTTCGAGCACCACGCCACGACCTTCCTCGTGAAGGCGTGCAAAGTGCTCTTTTACGGCCTTCGGATCGAAAGTCAAAAAGGTGCCGCCCGATTCAAAATGTTGAATAAAAACTTTTCCCAAAGCGTATGTGGAAGCACCTGCCAGAATAGGAAGTGCCAGACCGCCAAGAGCGGCGCCTATCAGCGGAATGGCTTTCATGAAGCTGTATGAAAACTGTTGCGCGACTGCGGCCGGAGCGACGCCGCCCACAAGCGAAGCGACGATTTCCTTAACAACATCTTTGGAAAAAGGAATTTCGTAATGCTTGCTCAGGCGATAAAGCATGTTTAGTTGCAGTCCTGAAAGTGCAACCATGTCGAAAAGAGGTATCGGCACAATGGAGAGGCCTGCGGCGATGTAAACGTTCTTGCGAACGAGTGCCTCAGCGCTTTCCAATTTCGTTAAAACTTTAGGTGATTCATGCACGCTGGCATGCCCCGAATTATCAACCACAACTTTTTCTTTAATTTCGCTCATGGTGTATTTCCTTCGATGCTCCCGAATTTAAAACCACTCTGTTTTGCCAAGCACAGTAAAATGTGTCAACTGATTTCCGCCATACTGATTTGCGCGCCACACCGGCGGATGCTGTTTTAGCGCGGAAGAATGGTTTCCGGTTGCGGTTTCGCTGGGGGCTGAACTGCGGCAGAATCATAAGGCTCCGGGATCGGCCTGTTATAACTTACGGCGCCCACTCGTCCGTCAGAATGGATGCGCACGACGGAAAAACCAAAATAGTAGGGCGATTTCCACGGTCCTGAATCCTGTTTAATTGGCTTGCTCCCACCGTTCCCCGCCACGACCTGCCAGACGTTTTTTGAATCGGGCAGGATACTGCAATCCCAGAGATGAAGGTGACCGCAGAAATACCCACCAAACTTGGTCGAATCGCCGAAATCGCGCTGAAGGTTTTGGGATAAGGGATAGGCGGTTGATCCCAAAATGCTGTTCGCCCCTTGCGTGTCAAAAGGAAACTGAGCGATCCGAATCGGCTTGTGGCCAAACGCAAAAATGTGACGCACTTTTGGGTTTGCTTCAGCACGCTTTAGATCTTCCGCGATCCAATTATATGCAATCCATCCTTTCGGAGGATTTTCAGCATTACTAAGGGT
>JAQGOX010000136.1 GCA_028293365.1 Verrucomicrobiales bacterium
CGATACCGTAGCATCCGTTGTCTCACGCGGCGGCCGGCCCGACCTTGCGGGAGACGCGCTCGGCCGCGTCAGGGCGGCAACCCTGTTGATTGTTGGTGGCAATGATAAACCCGTGATCCCGCTGAACGAAGAAGCCTATTACTTGCTGCATTGCGAGCGGGCGTTGCGCATTGTTCCGGGAGCCACTCATTTGTTTGAAGAGGAGGGCGCGCTGGAAAAAGTTGCCAGCATGGCGGCCGAATGGTTTGTCGGGCACTTGCAGCCCATGACTCAGCACATTTGAATTACTCGGGTGGCAAATCTTCGTCCGGGATGACGTGCGTAAAATCTTTCCCGCTGCGCTCGAGAATCGCTTTCACGTGCGGGGATACCCACTTCTTCTTCGAGATTTTACGATCATCTTTCATGATGAGCCGGTAATGACCGGTGGCGTCCGACTCGAGGATCCTTTTTTCCACCATTTGAGTGAGAATCGGCGCTGCCCATTGCGGATCCTCGCGGTGTCGCGATTTCCCGCCGGCACGCCGGGCGATTTCGCGGCCCGAGATAAACTGCCCGGGCAGGGATTTCAGATAAATACAAATTTCCTTCTCTTCCGGGAGCATAAAAAACTGGATCTACACCCAGGAGTTACGGCTGGATCTGGCGAGAAATAAATTCCTCAAGCTTGACGGCATCAGCGTTGAACAGGCGGATGCCTTCGGCGGTCTTTTCGGTGGCCATCGCATTTTCATTGAACAACCAGCGAAATTTTTTCTCATCCAGTTGCAGCCGTTCGATGTTGCTGTCCTTGGCCGCCTGCGGAACGAGTTTTCTCGGCATAGGTTCGTTGCTGCTCTTTAATTCTGCGAGCAGTGGCGGGCTGATGGTCAGCGCATCGCAGCCGGCGAGTTCAAGAATCTCACCCTTGTTGCGGAAACTGGCGCCCATCACCTCGGTCTGGTAGCCGAATTTTTTGTAATACAAATAAATTTCTTTCACCGATAACACTCCGGGATCTTCCGCGGGCGCAAAATCCTTTTTTTCTTTGGCCTTATACCAATCCATGATTCTCCCGACGAACGGAGAAATAAGAGTGACTTTCGCGTCGGCGCAGGCAACCGCTTGCGGCAGGGAAAAGAGCAGGGTGAGATTGCAATTAATGCCTTCCTTCTGGAGGGCTTCCGCCGCCTTGATTCCCTCCCAGGTGCTGGCGATTTTAATCAGCACGCGCTCGCGGGAAATTCCGTTTTGTTTGTAAAGCTCGATGAACCGGTGCGCTTTATTGATCAGCGCCTCGGTATCGAAGGAAAGATTGGCGTCCGTCTCGGTGGAAACGCGGCCCGGGACGACTTTCAGAATCTCCATTCCGAAAAGCACGAGCAGATAATCCATGATCTGGCTGACGAGCGCTTTGCCGCTTGCGCCGTTTTTGCGCATGTCGGTGATGGCTTTCTCCACGAGGTTTTTGTAGCCGGGCATTTGCGCCGCTTTCAAAATGAGCGAAGGATTCGTGGTTGCATCCTGAGGCGCGTATTGCTTCAAAGTGTCAAAATCGCCGGTATCGGCGACGACCTTGGTCATCTTTTTGAGTTGATCAAGCTGGCTCAGAGCGGTCTGTGTGCCCGGTTGTGATTCAGTCATTGTGCTCATAAAATCATTTCGTTCTGAAATTTGCCTAGGCCTTATAATCCGATGTTTTCCATCAAAGAGCAAGTTCTCCGCTGTCTTCGAAGAATAGATTTTCTTTTTGCTTCGACTGAGCACGACCGGGCACGACTGGGCACAACTCGCGTGAAGCCGGAGGTCGTCGGGCGCTCGGAGGCGGAAGTCCGGAATCCGCCGAGAAAATGGGTTCGTTTTTTGTTTCCAAACGATTCGTGTTCGGCATAAGCAGTTGATGAGCAGTAGGAAATATGAAATTCCGAATGGGTTCGTTTGGTAATTTTATTTGTACTGGCCCTCCCCCCTGGAACAGGTTGGAATAGCTTGGAATGCGCAGGTTGAGGCTCTTAATCAGGCGGTTACGGCGGTGAGATCTACGCACACGCGTTGCGCTGGTGAGGCAAGCACTCCCACAAACCCAAAGTTGCTTCGTTCCCGTTTCCATTGATCCTTTCTTCCCTCCTTTTGTCGTTCTGGTTATAGCACGGGTGTCAAATGCGTAAGACGAGATGGTTGCGGAGTGACGCGATGGATTGGTCAGTTGGCTGCCGCCCCGGGGGATTTTCCGGGACCGAAGGCATGTGCTAAATCACGGATTTCCAGCCCTGCCCGTATCTTCGGTTGGATAGAAAAAGCGTTTATCGGAAACTGCCTCGCTGTATTGCTTTCGGCTCAATCTTTCGGCGTGCGTGTCCACAAAAAGGAAATGCTCGCGCTGGTTGTGGCGAAATGCCATTTGCCCAGGTGTTGGCAAAGTCGCAATGCCGGTGTCAAATCCCCGCGACTGATTTGTTACTTCGAGGAAGTGAACAGTCCGAGACGGGGCGAGGCAGGCGGATATGTCGTGAGCGTGGCACATCATACAAGGCATTTGATAGCTGTGATCGATAGGGCCAGTGCCCGGATATGCACTTGTTTCGGAAGGACAACGGTAGACGTCCTTGGATTTGATATAGGGAAATAGTTGGCCTTTCGTAAGGTCGGTACTACCCGGGACGGGAAGGCTGCCTGAGGGTGTCATCGGATAAAGCCATTGGAGAAACGACGGAAGGCGTCCCTCGCTGCCATAAACCATAGACCCAATTCCTAACTGGCGAATATTGTTCAAACACTGGATGCTTCGAGCGGATTCTTTGCTTCGCGCGAGCGCCGGGAGAATTAACGCTGCCAAAATCGCAATTATCGCAATCACGACCAACAATTCTATCAATGTGAAGGCTCGCGACAGTTTCGCTCTCGGCCAAACAACAGACTTGGAGCGTTCTTTATGCACAGATTGCCTCGTTACATTAAGGCCGTTTCTTATGATGCCATATTAAAACACTGACAACAACGATACACAACGCCGCTGACGACGGCTCAGGCACGTTACCAACAATGCCTTCTTGGAACCAGAAATTGAATCCCATGTGGACGGTGCCGCCGTATATCGCACCCCCGGTAAAACTCGGAGAGTTGACTAAATTCGCGCCAACTCCACTCCCACTCAAAGCGAAAGGTTGCAGGAAGTATTTTGTTCCGGGAGTCAGCGCAATCGGGTCTGAAAATAAAAAATCATACATGCCGGTTGTGGAATAACTGAGGCTAGCGGTGGTTCCAAGAATCGTTCCTGTAATGGAACCGCTGCGCACGTTTACCGCAATGTCTCCCGAACCGGCGGAATTGTCACCGAGCCAAAGCTCAACTACGCCAATCGAGGAAAATGATGGCGTAAATGATTGTCCTAGTGGTTGGTTATTGAGCAACGCAAATCCGTCGACGAAACCTGTGTCGCCCTGATCCCAAACGGGGGTGCCTTGCCCGCGAACAAGCAAGGCACCCGACAAAAATGCGATAGCAATCAGATACTGTTTCATAAATCATTGAGGCGGGAATGTTATCGGAGCAAACGTGACATGCTCAATGTGCCCATTAACTGCGTCGGGTATTGGAATTGAAGTAGTAATAAAGTTCGAACCTGCCGCGTTCCAGTGAACAATGAACAGGCCGGGATTACCAGCCTCTCCCGC
>JAQGOX010000903.1 GCA_028293365.1 Verrucomicrobiales bacterium
ATCCGGCCGCCGGTTCTGAGATTACGCTCCTTTATTCGACGGACAGCGGGATGACATGGACGAGTGGTAGCGCGATTCCGTCCACCACGGCTGATCCGCTTCATTTCCATCCCGCGCTTTCGCTGGCCCAGAATGGAAACAGCGCGTATGTGGGGTATTACGTCCAACAGGCCAACGAACAGATTCGAACGGACCTCGCTGTGTTTCAACTCGCGGACAAAAAAGCCATTCTCAAGTCCGTTTGCAGCCTCAGTAGTGTCGCCTTCGCTCTGCCGCCCAATAACATTCCTGATCCTGACGATTTGGAATCGACTGTGAATTATGACCAGATCCTGGTTCCTGGTTATTCCCTCGGGGAGTACATGGGAGTGACGACAGATGATTCCGGCGTCGCCGTGTGTGCCTGGGGCGACAGTCGCCAGACGTGGGATTCCCCGGTGGATTCCTACAGCCCGGGATCGCATCCGCAAGCCGATGTTTTCTTCCGCAAGCTTTCGGTCAAATAACTAATAATATTGGAGAAGAACTGAGCCTGAGATTAACGTGCCCCGTTGATCTCAGGCGAAACTGCTTCCAGACCTCAGATTCCAATCCGGAAAGGCTTAAGGGATCTTAGGTGGAGATTCCGGCCGGGCTGCATTCCTCCATTTCTCAAGCATTTGCAGCATCTGACGTGCCTTCTGGTTCTCGGGGTCCAGTTGAAGAGTGGCCTGAAACTGTGTGAAAGCATCGTTAAGTCGCCGTTGCCGGGCAAGCGCTACACCAAGATTCAAATGAGCGAGTGCGTGGTCTGGACGCAATCGGATCACATTCTCGAATTCGGCTTGCGCTTCAGGAAGCTTTTCATCGACGGCCAGTTCCACCCCGAGCAAATAGTGGGCTTCATAAAGTGATGGACGCAATCGTATCGCCTCGCGAAGGCTTTCGATTGCTTCCTTCCGTTTGCCTTGCATCGCAAGAACGTCAGCCCGTCGAAGAGGAACGCGGCCGTCCCGGGGATGGCGCCGCTGTAGTTCTGCATAGTCCTTTAGGGCTTCGTCCAGCTTGCCTTCCCCAGTAGCGATTTGGCCGAGTTCGTAATACGCTTCATCCAAATCCGGCCTCATGTGCAACGCACTTTCAATCAGTAATCTGGCTTCCGGGTAACGTTTTTGTCGCGCCAGCAGCCGGCCGCCCTGAAAGTAGCCGAGGTGATGGAGCGGAAGTAAATCGCGAACTTTTTCCCATTCCAGGGCGGCTGCGGGAAGTTCGCCGGTTGCCTCAAGAAATTCCGCAAAGTTTTCGTGAAGCCAATAATCCCGGGGTCGCAGTTTAAGTGCTTCTTCGTAAATGAATCGTGTATCCAGGAAAGTGCGAGGGTGCATTCGCTCCTTGATCTCGGAGAGTGCGAGTGAAATCTGGCGGATGCGATCGATATGATGGGTTTGTTCGGTGAACGGAGGTTCGGCGACGCGGCGGAGAATCTCCTCCATAATTGAATAACGATTCCAATCAGTGAACCCCAGCCGCTGATCGCACATTTCCTGTTGCAGCCAGATCGGTTTCTGGCGGCCGTTGGGCGCGGATGAAAGCGATTCCGTAATCTGAGCGGCAAGGGACCTGGCTAATCGGTAGTTTCCGGTTGTGGTCAAGTGAACGTGCTCCAGGAAGCTTTCGTTCCCCGAAATTGATGCTGCGCCTTCCTGGTTGAGTGCTTTTTCCGAATCGACCTTCCGAACTCCACGGTTGGCGAAGCGTTGGGCTGTTTCCGAAATAATCGAATTTAGTCGCGAATCGGCTCTGAAGGGCAGAGCATCGAGGTCCCGTGCGCTCTGAAAATTCTTCCGCGCGGCATCTGCGTTCGTCAAAGCAAGAAGACTTTCGCCAAGGCGAAAATAGGTTTCGGCGAACTGCGGGCTAAGTTTAGCGGCCTGTTGGAATAGTGGAGAAGCCTCGCTCCAGTGTTTCTCCTCCGCAAGTTTGGTTCCGCGTTGCATCAGGTTCGTCCAGGCTGCGTGATCCTGGGGAGTCAGGTCCGGCACATGTTGCGATGCCAGCGGTGGAAAGTCTTTAAGATTGGAAGCGACGCTGCTCAGTACAATTGGAACATGCGCATCGATTCCCACTTCGATAATGTCTTCGAGGTTTCTGCTGAAATTGGCATAAACCTGCTCCTTTTTCGGATCATTCGGTCGAAGATGATTTTCGCTGAACATCTTCGCGCCGCTCCATTCTGTTGGACCCGCGGTTCCATCTCGAAAACGGCGAGCGGCGGCTACGAGCCACTGTCCCGTGCGAGTCCGCTGCAGTGCCAGCAAGGCGCGAACGGTAATGGTTTTCGGGGCCTGCATTCCAAAAACGGTATTTGCACCGAATGGCCCCACCATTTCGTTGTTCCCCATATAAATGACCCAAAGATCTCCCTGGTATTGGCTGACCTCGTGGGCGATCGGCAAGACGACGTGGGAATTGATCGCCGTCATCGCAACGCAAATCACTTCGAATTGCATTTCTGGAAATCGGTCGCTCAAGAGCGCTTCGAGATAGCGGCCCATGCCGTAAGCAGGACGGGGATCACCCATGGCAGCGGATTCGCCGAAAAGGAAAATCCGGTAAACGCCGACTGGTTTTTCTTTCCGCATAACAGTCGGCGCGGGACTGCGGGCGAGTGCCGGTGGAAAAAAGCGCAGCCCAAAGCGTGGGTTTTCGACGAGCATGGATTGACCGTCAATCTGGGCGGGTACGAAAAAAGTCGTGGGATAACCGTAACCGCTAAACCGGAGTGTCAACTCCAGGATCGCGAAAACGACCAGCAGCAGCAATGTGGGCAGTGTGAGAGCAAAGAAGACCTTGCGCCCCAAGGTGAGGTGAGGGGTTATTGGTTGAATCACTGTTGCGTCTGGGTAGTGGGCTACATTGAATCAGGGGCAAAGAAATCTCGGGCCACTATTATCTAAACGAGCGCGGCACTCGTTCCTGACTACGCTGTAGAATTGGGAACTCGTCCACTCTTTGAATTCCGTTCGCGGGTTAATCCTTTCAAAGTATATATTTGAAACGAGGGTGTTGAATTGCGCGTTGGCTTCCCTGCACTTTTGACTTCGAGGATCTGAAGCCCCTTCGAAGTCTCGGAGCAATTCTGACAATTTTACGAGTTCCGCTTCGGAAACAAGTTCGGCGGAATTGTCAGAGTCAGGCATTCGGCGTCCCTGGTGTTTTGCTGATGTCGGTCGTCGGACGCCAGTTTGTAATCCAACGCCAAATCATAAAGTTCTGGAGCGCCACAATATGGAAACTTTCCCTTTATCGTTTTCAGAGTGTTTATCGTCAGATCGGAAAACTTGCTCATGAACTTCCAAAGCTCCGCTGCATCTATCGGATTTTTTTGGTAAAGTGCCAGGTAGGCAACCAGCGAATATGTGTGAATAAGCGCCGCTTCCACCTTCTTGAGGTGTACACGGAACTCGTCGCATGCAGTAGGATTCTCCGGGCTCAGGGAATTTCCGACTTTTTCCATTTCGGATACATTGCACCTGTTCAGAGTTTCGAAAGTTGCTAAATCTACCATCATTGCATATGGAGAATCGGTGGTTTTTCATTGTTTTTCAAGCATTAGTTGTACGATCTTCTCCAAGCTCCAGTCATGGTCCGTCAATCCTGTTTCCATCGCTGGCGTAACACGCAGGCTCTGATGGATTCTGCAAAAATTGTCAGAATATGTTCCAGTTGCCAATGCGCTGCTGGATCCATATGATTTCGTTATCACCTTTTCCAATGCCTGTTGAACGAGAGATTGCGGCGACAAGGGCCCCCGGACGCGGCAGGGTGTTCCATGCCCGTGGATTCACGTTGATTGAGCTGCTTGTGGTTATTGCGATCATTGCGATCCTTGCAAGCATGCTTTTGCCGGCGCTCTCAAAAGCCAAAGCCAAGGCGCAATCGATTGGATGCGTGAATAATCTGAAACAGCTACAATTAGGCTGGGCTCTCTATGCCACCGACAATGGTGAGAACATGCCTCAGAATTATTTTTATCTAGTCATTCCCGTTCCGGACACCCGGCCTCCATACGGCGATTACTGGGTCTATGGCAATGCTCAACTCGACACGCAAACGACCAATATTCAACGAGGTTCCTTATTTAAATTCGCGGGAGGTACCGGCGTGTATCGCTGTCCTTCTGACAAATCGACCGTGTCGAACACTGCAGCTCTGTTACGGACCCGTAGTTATTCCTTGAATAAGTTTCTTCACGGCTACGATCCGGACCTGAATGCATTGTTAAAAGCCAAAGTAACGGACTTGGTTGACCCTCCCCCTGACCGGATATTCGGGTTTATCGACGAGCATGATCAAAGCATCAATGATGGTGGCTTTCATCTCGATGGTCCCCCGGCGACGTACTGGCCGGAGCTTCCATCGGACCGGCACAATCAGGGCTGCAATCTTTCATTTGCGGACGGGCGCGTCGAGCGGCTGAAATGGAGAGCCGTGAAGGTATTCAAGAACCATTGGCAAACCTTT
>JAQGOX010000910.1 GCA_028293365.1 Verrucomicrobiales bacterium
GCTGGGCTACGCGGCAGCGGACGTAATGAACAAAATCACGCCCGCGGACATCTCCGATCCCCAGGAAGTGATCGCGCGAGCCAAAGCGTTGAGCGTTGAGCTTTCCACTCCCATTAACCCCGGGTTCGAAGCCCTTGTCTTCAAAGCTTCGCGCGGCATCGAAGACATCTACGAATTGACTTACATCCGCAAAGATGGGAGCCGCTTTCCCGCCGTCGTCTCGGTCACGGCCTTGCGTGATGCTGACAGCGCCATCATCGGTTACCTATTAATCGGCACCGACAACAGCGCGCGAAAACAAGTGGAGGAAGAGCAGAAGAAGCTCGATCAACGCCTCCGCGATCAGCAATTTTATACGCGCTCCCTCATCGAATCGAATGTGGATGCGTTGATGACCACCGATCCGCAGGGCATCATTACCGACGTTAATAAGCAGATGGAAGCCTTGACCGGCAGCACGCGCGACGAATTGATTGGCGCCCCCTTCAAGGATTATTTTACTGATCCGGAACGCGCGGAAACCGGCATCAAACTCGTATTGAGCGAGAAGAAGGTGACGGACTACGAACTCACCGCCAGCGCGCGTGACGGCAAAAAAACGGTAGTCTCCTACAATGCGACCACGTTCTATAACCGTGATCGCAAGCTGCAGGGGGTTTTTGCTGCGGCGCGGGACGTTACGGAACGCAAACGTTTCGAACTGGAGCTGGAAAGCGCCAAATCGACCGCGGAAAAAGCAAATCTGGCCAAATCCGATTTCCTCTCCAGCATGAGCCACGAGCTTCGCAGTCCGCTCAATGCCATCCTTGGTTTCGCGCAACTCATGGAATCCGCTTCTCCGGAGCCGACGCGTTCGCAGGGCGAGAGCATCGCCCAAATTCTGCAAGCCGGCTGGCATCTGCTGAAGCTCATTAACGAAATCCTCGATCTGGCCGTGATTGAGTCCGGCAAGGCTTCACTTTCGACGGAGCCGGTTTCGCTGGCTGAAGTTATTTCCGAATGCCATGATATGATGGAACCGCAGGCCCGGCAGCGTGGCATTCAGATGATTTTCCACCGTTTCGACGCTCCCCTTTTTGTAAAGGCGGACCGCACGCGGCTAAAGCAAATCGTCATCAACCTGATTTCCAACGCGATCAAATATAATAGCGAGGAAGGGACGGTGACAGTTCGATGCGCGGCCATCAACGAGAGCCGCATTCGAATCAGTGTCAAGGATACGGGCGCCGGATTGACCCCCGAAAATTTAGCCCAATTATTCGAACCCTTCAATCGCCTCGGCCAGGAAGCGGGGAGCATTGGTGGCACCGGCATTGGCCTGGTCGTCACAAAGCGCCTGGCCGAACTGATGGACGGCGCGCTGGGAGTTGAGAGCACGGTTGGCGAGGGGTGCGTCTTCTGGTGCGAACTGCTTTCAGTGGCAGCCCCCCAACTCGAAAACACCAGCGCGGCGGCGGCGAGCCCTTTGGTTCCTCACCAGGCCTTCGACGCACGTCGGCGAACTCTGCTTTACGTTGAGGACAATCCCGCCAATTTAAGTTTGGTTGAGCAATTGATAGCACGCCGCAGTGACTTCCAATTGCTCACCGCGATCAATGGCACTCTCGGCGTTGAACTCGCGCGCGAAGCCTTGCCCGAGGTGATCCTGATGGATATCAACCTTCCTGGAATCAATGGCATAGAAGCGCTGAGAATCTTGCGCGAGGACCCTGCCACCGCGCACATTCCCATCGTCGCCCTCAGCGCCAATGCCATGCATCGCGACATTGAAAAAGGTCTCGAAGCTGGCTTTTTCCGCTATCTTACCAAGCCGATTAAGGTGAAAGAATTTATGGATACCCTCGACGCAACGCTCGAATTCGCGGAGAAGACCGTGGAGCCACAATAACCAACAGAACTAAAACTATGATCAAAGTGGCCGACATTCTCAAAGCAAACATCCTCATCGTCGACGATAAGGAAGCCAACGTTTCACTCCTCGACCGAATGCTCCGCGGCGCTGGCTATTCCTCGATCACCTCGACAAGCCATCCTCGTGAAGTTTGCGAACTCCATCGTAAAAATCGCTATTCACTGATCATCCTCGATTTGCAGATGCCGGGCATGGATGGCTTTCAAGTGATGGAGGAACTCAAAACAATTGAGTCCGACGGCTACCTTCCCGTCCTGGTCGTAACCGCCCAACCCGATCTAAAACTGCGCGCCCTAAAATCCGGCGCTAAAGATTTCATCAGCAAACCGTTCGAACTCGCCGAAGTCCTAATTCGCGTTTACAACATCCTCGAGGTCCGACTCCTGCATCTTGAAACCAGAAAACTTCTGCTCCAGGTCGCCGCCGAACAGAAAGTCTCCGAAGGTCTCCTTCTCAACGTCCTCCCCGCCGCCATCGTTGCACGCTTAAAGGGCCATCCCGCCGCCGCCGATGGCGCCATGGAAATTATCGCGGACAGCTTTCCGGAAGCGACCATCCTCTTCGCCGGCCTTCATGATTTCTCGCGCCTCACCGAACGCATGTCTCCCACCGATGTCGTCGCCTTGCTCAATACAATCTATTCCGGTTTCGACGCGCTTACCGTAAAACTAGGGTTGGAAAAAATCAAAGTCCTCGGCGAATCCTATATGATTGCCGGCGGTGTCCCAGCCGCGCGCCCTGACCACGCCGAAGCCATTGCCGAAGCGGCTCTCGCCTTTCAGGAGCAAATCGCGTTGCGGGAGGCCCCCACCGGTGAGGCTTTCAGCCTCCGCATCGGCATCAATACCGGTCCTGTTGTCGCTGGCATCATCGGCAAAACTAAATTTTCCTATGATGTCTGGGGTGAAACAGTCAACACCGCCTGGCACATGGAAACCTACGGCGCCGCCGGCTACATCCAGGTGAATGAAACAACCTACCTCAAGCTGCGTGACAAATACCTCTTCGAGGATCGCGGCGAGTTTTCGGTGAAGGATAATGGCGCGCTGAAAATCTATTTTCTGAAAGGACGCAAAGTCCGATCCCCGGCCTTTTCGGTCAGTGACACCGTTGCTAATGCGAGGTCAGCCTAGAGCACGAATGCGGCGTGGTTTCAGCGTTCCCGGCGCCACACCCGTTGCCCCCCGACGGAGATACTCCGAGACACTGACCCGTTCTTGTCTGGCCCGGCTCTGAATTAAACGAGCTTTCTCTTCCGCCACTTTAAAAGTGATCGTCTTCACGAGTAATACCGTAATACCAACCGAAGTCGGTTCAACTTTTTTCTCTTTGGTCACGGCAGATGACGGGGAATTCTGCTGACACCAGGTTGTTGTCCGGAACGGGTGCCTTCGGCGCCTTCCGTTCCCCTTTTAGCGCCGGACAGAGCGCGGGTATGTGCGCCGAGCATCTACCCGCAGCACGTGCGAATGTCAAAGCGGCCTGGATAATTTTCACGCGCCGCTCCTTGCGCACCCGCGATCGGCGACGTGCTCCGGACCGCGCCTCTGTGAGGCGCAGCAAGCTCCGTAAATCGAGGCAGCAACACCAGATTTGTGGGCCGCACCGGTGAACGCATTTCTGCACCTGCCGGTTCCCGAGTGAGGTTTGTAAATCCCAATTTCCTCATCTTTGTTTCCTTCCTTTCCTTCTGTCGAAAAATTCAGTTTCCCAATTCCTGCTTCCTTCTCTGTTCTCCCTGCGTGCTTCTGTAAAAAACCGGATCGGCAGGACTTTTTAAAAACGCTGGCTGAAGCGTGTCAAAAGACCCGGTAGCAAACGCATACTTATTGCCTGATGCGAAATCACTTTCACTTGGTAATAGAAACGCCGGAGGCGAATCACGAGGCGGGCGCGCCCGGCGGACCGCGGGTATGTGCGCCGAGCATCTACCCGCAGCACGTTCGAATGGCAAAACGGCCGAATAAATTTCACGCGCCACTCCTTGTACAACTGCTGCGTCCCGCACACGCGATCCGCGACCGGTTCCGGACCGCGCCTCTGTGACGCGCAGCAAGCTCCGTAAATCGAGGTAGCAACACCAGATTTGTGGGCCGCACCGGTGAACGCATTTCTGCGAGACATAGTGGCTGTTGCGGCTCACCCTATATGCGCTCCGTCGAGTATCCGGCCAGATTCTTTAAGGTAGCGCCTATGGCGCGGCCGCTCTGGATGCGAAGCGGCCCGGTTTTTCTTCGTCGCTATTGAGCGCGTCGTCGAGGGTGCCTAACTCCTTTTTTCGGTTTCAATCACCGTGCGGACACTGCTTCTTTGAAGGCGCATAGTTCCTCCTGGCAGATGAATCCGA
The DNA here is from genome assembly GCA_028293365.1 of Verrucomicrobiales bacterium. GTDB lineage: Bacteria > Verrucomicrobiota > Verrucomicrobiia > Limisphaerales > SXQI01 > JAQGOX01. Next base: position 4,260 of record JAQGOX010000910.1, read on the forward strand.
CCCGGTCAGCTTTAAGCATTTGCTCGGACCAGACAACGAGACTGGAACGCGCGAAATCGCTCTTCTTTA
>JAQGOX010000956.1 GCA_028293365.1 Verrucomicrobiales bacterium
CGATCCAATAAGCCCCGCGCAGGCAGTACCATGGGTCACCGGCACAACGCTGTCCCGAACGCGGCCGGGGTCCATTGGATCACTGTCATGGTCCACCACATCGATTCCATAGACGTCGTCGATATAGCCGTTGCTATCGTCATCGATGCCGTTGGTTGCCTTGTCATTGCCATTGGCGTCCAGGCCGGTTTCTCCAGGATTGCGCCACATATTCGCGGCGAGGTCAGGATCTTTGTAGTCCACGCCGGTATCGAGGACGGCGATTACTACCTCCTTGCTACCGGTCGTTACGTTCCAGGCCGTGGGAGCGTTGATCTTTTTGAGGTGCCATTGCGCGCTGAACTGTGGATCATTTGGAGTCGCAGCCCCAATTTTGAGAAGAGACGCGGATATTAATCCGGCGAAAATAAATTCCGGCCGGAAAATCGTTGAGGAGTTTCGCATATGTTTGTGAAGTGTTGTTTCAGTGAATCGAGTGGGCCGATACCTTCACGGCGAACGCAGGCGATACGTGCGCGCCGGATAATTCGTCCACTGCGGATCGTTGAAAAAAGATGAGCCGCCGGTGAGGAAATTTGTGCTTATTTGGGTCCAGATTGGGTTGCTCAGGTCCGTGCAACCTTCCACCACGACTGCAACGTCTTTTCCCCACGAAACAATGAACCCGAATTGATTGGTGCGAATGCCGAAGTTGCCATCGTCGGCCAACGCCTCCGGACTCCAGAGTTTTGTTGGGAGACCCTCAAAAGTCGTTCCCCAACCGATCGAGCCGGGCAAGTAATAGACGGTCGCTTTGTCGTCACCGACAAACACAATCGCACCAGCTCCCGGGGGAGACCCACGGAAATAAACTCCTTTTAGGCTCTTGCAATTAGGGAACGCCTGATTCCCGAGACTGGTGACGCCCTTTCCGATCGTAACCCTGGCCAGGCTTGTACATCCCTGAAATGCGTTAAACGGAACGGTGGTAATTCCATCAGGGATAGTCACACGGGTGAGACTGCTGCAGCCATCGAACGCGACAGCTCCAATGGTCCTGACGCCGTTGGGGATTGTGTATTGTCCGGATCTTCCCGCCGGGCATTGGAGAAGTTTGGTCTGGGACTTGTCGAGTAAAACACCATCCAGACTGCTGAAATTAACATTGGCTGGGTCCACTGTAATTGTCATCAGTCCTTCGCAGTTAGAAAACGCTCCGTCCTGAATGGTGGTAACGTCTTTTGCGACGGTGTAATCCCCGGCTTTGCTCTGGGGAAATTGTATGAGCGTGGTTTGCCTCTTGTTGAACAGAACCCCCGCCTGACTGCTGTAAAAAGAGTTGAGCGGGTCTACTGCGATATTCGTCAACCCGGTGCAGCCAGCGAAGGCCGCTTCCCCAATGTTGGTGACGCTGTGGGGAATCGTTACGATCTTCAGGCTGGTGCAGCTAACGAATGCCAACCTCGCGATGCTCGTGACACTGTCGGGAATCATCACACTGGCGAGGCTGCTACAAGTGTGGAACGCGGAATCCGAAATGGTGGTAACCGTGTTGGGTATAGTCACGCTTGTCAGGCCAGTGCAGCCTTGAAACGCCCACGTCCCGAAGCCGGTAACGCTGTTCGGAATGATTACACCAGTGAGGCTGGTGCAGCCAGCGAACGCGGCATCCCCTATACTGGTGACACTGTCGGGGATCGTCACACTGGTGAGGCGGCTGCATCCGTAGAACGCCGAATCTGGGACGGCGGTAATTGTGTTCGGTAGAGTCACCTTCGCAATGGCGGAACATTCGGAGAAAGCCCATTCTCCGATGCTGGTAACGCTGTCGGGGATCGTCACATTGCTGAGGCTGCTGCAGTACTCGAACGCACGATCCCCGATGGTGGAGACGCCGTCGGGGATATCCAGAACGGTTAGGCTCGTACAGCCGCTGAACGCGCCAAGTCCGATGCTAGTGACACTGTTCGGGACCGTCACATTCGTCAGGCTGGCGCAGTTGGAGAACGTTCCATCTGGAAGGGTTGTAATCCGGTTGGGGAGGATCACACTCGTGAGTCTCGAGCACGAAGTGAACGTAGCGTTTCCGATGTTGGTGACGCTGTTGGGGATCGTGACACTGGTCAGACTCGTGCAGCCCCAAAACGCTCCTTGGTAAAAACCTGCGCTACTTTGTCGCGGGCGCTTGGAGTATGCCCCTTTGTAATAAGTTCCGCCGACGCCACCAATGCTGGTAACCGGCAATCCATCGATCGTACTGGGGATGGTCACCGCTCCGGCACCGCTTGAACAGTCGTATCCAGTGATAGCGATTTGGCCGTTCTCGGTTGTGTAAGTGAATTGGGCTTGAGCAGCCGCAGACAGGGCAAACAGGAGCAGCGGCGGGAGCAGTTTGCGAGCGAAGGCGAAAGCTAATCGCTCCGCCATAGTTTGCGGGCGAACGCTGGTGGAAAGAGCATCGTTTGGCTTCATTTATAAGTCCATTCACCCAGAGCAACGAGATTTCGTTCCAAAACCCGCCAATTATTTTCAGAAAACTTTCACGGGCCCCACTTTAACGACTGACTTACTGATCAGACGGCGGGATAGGCTTCAGTGAACCACGAGAGATTTGCGGATTTGGCAAGGTTCACCACGTTTTTACGTGGTTTATCACGTTTCACGTGGCGTGAGCGAGCGAAGATACCTGTTAACGGTCTCTGACCGGGCAAAGGGGTCCGACCTTGAATTGTCCCGCTTTTCAGGACAAATGGCTCCGTTTTTAGGCATTCAGGATAGCATTAGTACGCCCATCCAGGATGTCATTTCTCTCCGATTCGCTTTTGCGTTCCTTGCGTTCTGTTGCGGCAAGAAACTTGAAAGCGAGTCAGCGCTAAGTCTGGTCACAGAACAAATCTCGGACACATTCAGCCGAGACAGGCCCCGGCCGACCAATTCCCAGCTACCCGACAGAACCCGCCAGGGGAATCGATTCAAGCGATTCGGCTGGCTCGTCCCACAGATTCGCGGCCACCAATAGGGCATACGCGATGAGCCACACATAATACCCGATCTTGATCTCAGCGATCTGAGACGGTTTTTGGGAAAAATGCAAAACCCACCATGATAATACTTGCAGGAAGCAAACAACTGACACGGCGGATCTAACTCGGCGATGCTTCTTCGTTACAAATAGAGCCGCCGCCAGTCCAACGAAGAGAATATTGGAGATGACAAATCCGGCATAATAAAACCAACCACCACTGAGAATATCCACGTCATGTCCTAAAAGCATATTCCAGCATTCGCCAAAACAAGCGAAGCCTGAACCGTTACCGTAAGCAGGCAGAAAGTATGAAATTACGAAGACCACAATTGCGGATAACCTTAGATTTCGCGGTGTCTTCATAGATTGGGACCATAGAAGCTTATGCGTTACCCGTCAACGGGCAGGATCGCTTGTGTCGCTTCCCGGAAAATTTCGGAGATGCGTATTGGAACCAAACGATAATGATATGCAAGTAGTTTTTGACAAAACTGTCTAGGCGAACCCCCTCTCCTCCATTCGAATGGAGGAGAGGGCCGGGGAGAGGAGGTCCCGCAGCCGTTCCTTATTACCGTAACGCCACGGTTCGCTTCGATTTTGCGCTGCGCACTGCGGCGTCAACCATTTCCTGCCCGATCCTGCTGATCTCGAGCGAAACAGGGCCTTCAAGTGGAAGGTCCTTCTCCAGGCAATGAATAAGGTACTGAACGGGGTTCTGATGCGGAGGTCTGGTGGCAGGGGCGGCGACGCGATGGGGTACAAGTTTTTTTCGCGTCTGTACCGTTACATGATCGTCGTAATCATAAGTGCTGATCGTCCCTTCCGTTCCGGCAACGACAAAACCGCATTTGGGTTGCGGTTGAATAGTCCAGGGATCAGTGAAAGTGCCCCAGCGTGTTTCCAATTTCGAGAGCCCATGAGCATATCGCGCCACGACAATGCTATGCTCGTCGACTTCCAGCCCTTTCGGTTCATCGACAATCGCGGTCACCTCCAGCGGACGGCGCCCTCCCTGGTACCAGGTGCCTAACGTCGTCCCGTAACCCAGGTAGTCGAGCAAAGAGCCGCCGCCGTGAACTTTTTTATAAAACCATGATTGCGGCTTGGCTTGAGCCACTTGTGCTGCGGTCTTCACCTCTTTATCAGCGCCATGCCAGAGCGGTCCGCGATTGCCCCCGAAATGCCAGAC
>JAQGOX010000428.1 GCA_028293365.1 Verrucomicrobiales bacterium
CGTCGAACCTAATCGTTTCGAGACGGTGCCGTATAAGTTTAGCTCCGCTCTCCTCCCTTTTATTGACTGTTTGATTGGTGGAATCGACATTGCTCGCCAAACTCTGTTTCGACACCTGGATATCTCGCGAATTCGAATGCCCGATTTCGGTTCGGGCGTCCGATAGTCCTACCAGGCAGATCACACTCAATAATACGCTCCAAAAAAGAGGACTCTGACGCATCGGCTGATATGCCGCGATCATCTGAATTCGCCGTTTGAGTTCGGCGGCATTTCGCACCACGGAAATAGTTTCCAAGCCGCGGCGCGAACCGCTGAATATTTCCAGCACTTTCACCATGGTCTCGCCAAATTGTTTCGGCGTGGATTCGACAACGCACTCCAGAGCCATGACATCGCAGGCAAATTCGCGATCGGCCCGGATCCGTCTGCAGGCAAACCAAACCAGAGGATTAAACCAATGCAACGCCTGGACCATGATCAAGAGCCAATTTGTGTAGAGATCTCCGCGTTTCACATGCGCCAATTCATGGAGAAAAATGTGGCGCAATTCGCTATCGCTGAATCTTGCGCTCAGTTCCGGGGGTACTAGCAATCGTGGCTTTATCACTCCGAACAGCGCTGGTGATCCCAGCACCGTGTGTTCGACGACGATCAATTTCGTATTCACCCGTAATATTTTCCGGGCCTCCTCAAGGCTTCTCCAGATTCGCTCGTCATTACAGCTTTCGGAGTGGAGTAACGCTTTTCCGAATCGACGATGCGCCACAATCGCTCTTACGATCAGACCGAGGGCAATCACGAACCAAATGCCGGACGCTATTCCCGCAACGGACGGCAACCGCGAAATCGGTTTCGCGAGTATTTCGGGCGTGGAATCGCCCTGAATATTCTGCGGCGGTGCGATGGATCGAATCGTCCTAATGGTCACCCTCCGTTCCGATGCCTGCTCGGGCGCTTTGTTAAACAAGTTGAATAGGCTAACGCGGCTTTCGGGTGCGATGGGTAACAACAGACGCAGTACCACCGGTGCCCAAAGCGCGTATCGCCAGAAGGCTGGAATCTTCGATGAAAGCAGCCATTGAATAATCAGAACGCAGAGAACCAGGACCGAGGCTTGTCCGCTCGACTGCAAGACCATCCAACCAAAATCGGAAAGGTTCATCTTTTACCTTTCTTCTGCAGGATGCGTTTGAGCTCGTCAATTTCCGCATCGGAGAGATTTTCGTTCTCTACAAAATGGACCAGGAGCGGCTTAATCGAGCCGCCAAAAACCCGTTCCAGAAAAGTATTGGTTTCCGCTCTGACGCAGTCATTCTGCGCGACAAGCGGTTCATAGAGAAAAAGGTTTTTATAGCGCGTGGCACCGACCGCCTTTTTCTTTTGCAACCGGCTTAAGAGAGTTTTGATCGTATTCGGATGCCATGCTTCGGTTTTCGAAAGCTGCTCAATGATGTCGTAAGCAGGTTGAGGAGCCTTTTTCCAAAGCAATTGCATCACTTTCCATTCAGACTCGGAGATTGCAGGAGTTTTCATATTTACGAGTGACGGCACAATAACTACCCATGTAGTTAATTTTAATGCAAGTACAAAAGTTACCGAGTGACAACGGCTGAGCTCCGTTAGGAGCGGAATCTTTGTAGAGGGATCTTGCAACCGACGCCCCCAGCCCCGTCAGGGGCGATATCGTCCGAGGAAAATGACCATGACCCGAAATATGAATGGCTCGAATCTGCGTCATTTGACGGCAGCAAAGATTCTTAGCCCGCGCCCTTTGCTCACCTGTCATGGCAGGATGAGCTTGAATCGCCAAAAAGTTTTGCTAGGTTCCGCCTCTTACGTTTTCGGAACGAACCGAAACGATCCCAAAGATTTATGCCCGATACCTACATTCAAAACCTGATCGCCGAACGCATTGGCGGAAACCAATACGGGAAATCAACGGCGATTTATAAATTTGAAAAGATCAAACGCGCCAAACGCGCCGCCCTGGCTGCAAATCCTGGCGCGGAGATCATCGACATGGGTGTAGGCGAGCCCGACGAGATGGCATTTCCAGAAGTAGTGGAGCAGCTTCATCAAGAGGCTAAAAAGCCCGAAAATCGCGGCTATGCGGACAATGGAGATGCGATGCTGAAACAAGCAGCCGCTCGATACCTTGAAAAAGTCTGCGGCGTTCCTGGGATAAATCCTGAAACCGAGGTTTTACACTCAATCGGCAGCAAAGCGGCATTATCCATTCTGCCGGCCGCACTCATCAATCCAGGTGATGTCGTGCTTATGACTACGCCGGGCTACCCGGTGTTCGGAACGCACAGCAAATATTACGGAGGAGTGGTCCACAATCTGCCTTTAACACAGAGCAATCATTTCCTTCCCGATCTTGAAAGCATTCCTGAAGCAACGCTGAACAAAGCGAAAGTGCTTGTTCTCAACTACCCGAACAATCCCACCGGGGCCAGCGCGACTCCCGATTTCTTCGCCAAAGTGGTGGCTTTTGCAAAAAAGCATAATCTGGTCGTACTGCACGATGCTGCCTATGCAGCATTGGTTTTCGAAGGAAAACCGTTGAGTTTTCTGGCTACGCCGGGTGCAAGAGAAGTTGGAATCGAATTACACTCCACCAGCAAGAGTTTTAACATGACTGGCTGGCGTTGCGGGTTCGTTGCCGGAAACGAACTCCTCGTCAAAGCGTACGGGGATGTCAAGGATAACACAGATTCAGGCCAGTTCCTGGCGATTCAACATGCCGCCGCCTATTGCCTGGATCACCCGAACATCACAGAGCAAATCGCAGCCAAGTACTCTCGTCGCATGGATTCCCTGGTCCAGGTGCTGAGAACAGCCGGATTCGATGCCAAAAAACCACGTGGCTCGTTTTTCCTTTACGTCAAGGCGCCGACCGCGGCGATCAAAAAGGATGGATCACGGATTGCGTTTAAGTCGGCCGAAGAAGTCTCGCAATGGCTCATCACCGAAAAACTGATTTCGACTGTTCCCTGGGATGATGCCGGAGCTAATTTGCGTTTCAGTGTCACATTCGTTGCGCGCGACGAGAGCGACGAGAAAAGAGTGCTGAACGAAATTGCCCGCCGCCTGAGCGACGTGCGCTTTGAATTCTAGCCTCTGAGTCTCCCGTCCCTTGACACACGCCCGGATGTGATACTGTAGGGAATGATGAAAAGAGGGAAATTTGGAACGGTTTTGACGTGTGCCTTGATCTGCCTGGCAGTATCCGGGTGCCGCACAACCTATTACAAAGCGTGGGAAGCCTTCGGACGCCAAAAACGGGATCTTTTGAAAAGCGATGTCCAGGACGCACGAGATGATCAGAAGAAAGCAACCGAACAGTTTAAAGACGCTTTAACCCGGCTCCGCGAGATGTACGGCGTTGGAGCAGGCGGCGGTGATCTGGAAAAAATTTATGACCGCCTCAAATCGGACTACGAGCGTTGCGAGGCGCGAGCTGGCGATGTCAAAGGCCGCATTCGCAAAGTCGAACAGGTTTCATCCGATTTGTTCAAAGAATGGCAGCAGGAAATCGGTACGATGACCAACGAAAAA
>JAQGOX010000018.1 GCA_028293365.1 Verrucomicrobiales bacterium
GGCTTTCAGCCGCCGATCGCCCATTCGCTGCCAGCCTCAATGAACCAGGCATTGGTCTCAAACAGGTAAGTGGCCCTATTTCCAAATAGCAATTCAAAGAACAGCGTATTGCTCGTGGTGAATTGACTAAAGATGTGCCGGTAAAAACCGATAGAATGCCTGGCAATATTACTCATTGCCCCCTTGGCGCGCCTGCTGGGATTACGGCCTTTTTCCTGGCAGGCGCGTTTTTCTTTGCGAATGCTTAGGTAGCGCATTTCTTGCGCTGGCTTGCGCGGAAAAATACATACGGTTAACGTTTAGCAACTTAGGGAATACGAACACGATAAAACCGCATACTTAGATTTGTCGAACTGGGGTCCAAAAATTCAAATCCACCAACCGCTGGTGGATAAACGAAGTACGACGTCCAGATTTTAAGATCATTTGAAACCTCGACCGTGCACGCCTCGCCGGCGTGTGTATCCGTAAATCTGAAGCCACTCACTATTGAAAACTGAGAATTCGAAAGGATTGGAATTTCCGGAGGGTATTTGAAAGGTGTGACGGGACGAACAAAAAACGAAACGCTGCGGACTTGGCTAATTTGAGCCTGGGTCAACTGGTCATATTCGCCGCCGTCAGGATAAATGTCGGGCATCCCCCGCGGTGGATATGTGGTCGATGACATCAAGTTAAGCTGCCCAAGAGCCCCAAAAGCCGTGTGGTTTAGTCCGAGCGAATGTCCAATTTCGTGTGCAATAGTATCGGACGCAGACTTCCCTCCATTTCTTGTTAGGGCAATGTTTGCAATGACAATTCCGTTTTGAGTTAAAGTAAATGTTCCATCTGTCGGGATAGACTGAAGGGTGACCCCGAGAATGTTCGCGCTTGAATTGATTTGATTGACGAACCAGAGGTTTATTACGTGAATGTCCGTACTTTGACCCAGTCCGCCTGCGCTTGAAAGGGAGCTGATCGAATTGATGCCTGTTCCCGAAGTGACATTGTTGAAGGTAGAACTTGTGACCGTCTCCAAAGGCAAAAAGTAAATATCGAGCCCCGCCTGTGCCCAAATTTTATTTGCTGCGTCACCGAATGCGGTTCTAAGCGACGAATCCGAACTCGGCCCCCTCGTGGTGGTGCCATCGGAAATCCGTATTGGCCGGATTGTTACTTGATGATCAATGGTGAACTGGGCATGAGCTGCAGTGCCAGTTAGGAGAATCAGGACAAGGCACATCCAGCTTGATGATATATTCTTCATCTACGGTTGCAGTTGTTTTCGCGGGGACTGGAGGTCCGAAATAATATTTTCAAGGAGTGTCCGATTGGCACAAATAAGTGAACAACTCTCGACAATAAAGCAATTTTCTGTCCGATCAAGTGGGTTTGGAAAGATTCAAAGAACACTCGGAAGGAGGCTGTTGGCTAACGTTAATTACGGAGCCGACGAATGTGCCCTTCAATTTGCTTTACGGAGATCAAAAGCGGTCCACGTGCTCGGGTGCAACCGTCGAAATGCCATTTACCCCGGATACCTGATTAAAGAAGTGGCGGAGAGAGGGGGATTCGAACCCCCGGTACGAGGTTAATCGTACAACGGTTTAGCAAACCGTCGCTTTAGACCACTCAGCCATCTCTCCGACCGAAACTAACGCCTGCCGGGGTCATTTCCGGCCACGGAACACATAATGTCCGACCCAATCTTCCGATAGGATCGCGCAGAAAGCAAAACAAATGCTCGTAATTGCTTCCGATGTATATCGCCAGTCTGCGTGCGGGTCAAGAGAGTGATCGATCGGCCTTTGAGTCGAGCTAATCAAGTTGACGGCGCGGGCTGATTCTCCAAATATCGACCGGCTCCAGACAGGAGTGATGGCCCCGGAATGGCATTCCACGCCATGCCAATTTGCTGATTTTGATAATTTCATTATGAATCTTGATACGCTTTATTCGGAATTAACGCTCAAAACGAAAACCAAGATGGTGTTGCTGGTTCTCGATGGACTGGGCGACATCGCAACCAAGGAGAGAAATTATGTTACTCCGCTCGAAGCGGCTACGACTCCCTACCTGGATGCAATTACGCAAGATGCGGTCCAGGGTCGAATGATACCGGTGGCTCCAGGAATTACGCCGGGTAGCGGTCCCGGCCATCTCGCTTTGTTTGGATATGACCCGCTTGAATTTCAGGTTGGACGCGGCGTAATCGAAGCGCTCGGGTTGGGAATTGAATTGAAGGCCGGTGATGTAGCTGCTCGCGCGAATTTTTGTACTTTGGATAAAAAAGGAATCGTCACGGATCGGCGGGCGGGCCGCATTGATACTGCAGTTTGCGAAGAGCTTTGCGCAGTGCTTTCGAAGAAAATAAAAAAAATCGGAGACACGGAAGTTATTATTAAAGCGGGCAAAGGTCACAGGTTCGTCGTGGTATTCCGGGGCAAAGGGCTCGAGGGTCCGCTCACGGATGCTGATCCTCATCACGAAGGAGCTCCGATCCCAGCGGTTAAACCAGTCGATTCCAAATCCGCGAAGGCGAAAAAAGCGGCCAAATTAATCGTCGATTTTTACGCAGAAGCCCTTCCATTGCTGGCGAAGAAACATCCGGCGAATGGCTTCCTGATGCGCGGCATCGCGCATCAACCGGAAATCGCAACGTTTGAAGAACGTTACCTTCTGAAACCGGCATGCATTGCGGTTTATCCAATGTATAAGGGGCTTGCACAACTTGTCGGCATGACCAAGCTGGAAGGGCCTCAAACCATTGCGGACCAATTTCAGCGGTATCTGGATGAATATGACAACTACGATTATTTTTTTATCCACTACAAGTACACCGACATGTACGGCGAAGATGGGAATTTCGAGGCGAAAACCAAGGCAATCGAAGAACTGGATGCCGCGCTGCCGATCCTCCTGCAGAAAAAACCGGAAGTGCTCTCGATTACAGGCGATCATTCGACCCCGTGCGCCGTTAAAGGTCATTCGTGGCATGCGCAACCGGTGCTGCTCACGTCGCCCATTTCCGGATCGGACAAACTGGACCGTTTCACCGAAACCGGTGCGAATCTTGGATCACTTGGTGTATTTGAGGCAAAATTCCTGATGCGCCAAATGCAAGCGAATGCGCGCATGTTCGATAAATTCGGAGCATAAGTTTACTGCCCACTCACTTTACCATTAAATGAAAGCCGTAATCCTCGCCGCGGGAAAAGGAACCCGAATGCGCGAACTTACCCAGTCGATTCCGAAGCCGATGTTAAAGGTGCAGGGTAAACCGATCCTGCAACATATCGTCGAGGGTTTGGTATCGAATCAAATTCGGGAAATCTGCATTATCACTGGTTTTCAGGCGGACACGATCGAAAACTTTTTTAAAGATGGAAGCGCCATGGGAGCGAAGATTTCCTATGTCCGTCAGCTTGTTCAGGATGGGACGGGCAAAGCCCCCGAATTGGCGAAATCCTTCGTGGGCGATGACTCATTCTTGTTAACCTACGGAGATATTCTGGTTAAGCCGCAAACATATGAGCAAATGATTGCGCGGTACGAAAATGGCAAATTTGACGGCGTCATTACGGTAACGCCCGGCCAGGACGTGACGAAAGGTGGACTGAATTTCTTCGACGACCAATTCTGCCTGCGCAAGGTTGTGGAGAAACCTTCTCCAGTTCAGGTTGAAGAATACCGCACGAAGGGGTGGCTTCAGCAAGGCGGCACCGTATGGTACAATGCCGGGATTTATATATTTAAACCGTCGCTTTTTCAGTTTACAACCAAATTGCAGAAATCGCCTCGTGGGGAATTTGAATTGCCAGACGCTATTAATGCATTGACGGAAGCTGGGCATACGATTGCGGGCTTGGAAATCATCGGCCGCTGGGTCGATGTACGCGACCCAGAAGTTCTCAGCCAGTTGGAGAGTGGTTGGGAACAGGATTAGGAGAGGTCGGGACTGATCGTGTGCTTCCGATCAATACTCCGTATACCTACTGTAGGCCGAATCGTGCCAGCCCGGATACACTCTTTTTTCAGGCCAACTTGACATCAGATAAGCTCAAAATATAGTTCCGACAATGAGTGATCCTTCATTCGGGGAGAAAGGCGGGGAGCCTCCGCCGACTGGCCTAACGAGTCGCTTGAAAGAATTCCGTTCCGCAGGCAAGGGTTTTTGGGCCAATGTTACAGATACCGATTGGAGGGACTGGCGGTGGCAGCTTAAACACCGAATTACTTCGCTGGAGCAGCTGCAAAAGTTTCTGCCCACGTTGACACCGGAGGAGCACGCGGGAACGCTTCTCGCCAATACCAAGTTGGCAATGGCAATCACGCCCTGTTTCTTTAACCTGATCGATGCCAGCGATGAAAACTGCCCGATCCGACGCCAGGTCATTCCGCGCATCGAAGAAACCGGGACTGCTCCGTGGGAAATGAGCGATCCGTGCGGCGAAGATTCGCACTCGCCGGTGCCCGGCCTGGTTCATCGTTATCCCGATCGGGTGTTGTTTCTTGTGACTGACCGTTGTGCCTCCTACTGCCGATATTGCACCCGGTCCCGGCTGGTCAGCAATGCAACCGGTTATGATTTTCATCCCGAATTCGAAAGCCAGATCGATTATATTCGCAAAACGCCGGTAATTCGAGACGTGCTTTTAAGCGGTGGCGACCCGCTATTATTGAGTGATGCGAAGCTTGAGTATTTGCTGACGCAATTAAGAGCCATTCCCCATGTTGAATTTTTGCGCATCGGGTCGCGCATTCCTATATTTTTGCCTCAACGTATCACCCCGGAACTGTGTGCAATTTTAAAAAGGTTTCACCCGCTTTTTATCAGCATTCATTCGAACCATCCACGTGAACTGACTAGCGAAGTCAGAGAAGCGTTGGGACGGCTGGCGGACGCAGGAATCCCGCTCGGAAATCAATCCGTTCTCCTGCGCCACGTGAACGACAATTCTGAGGTTATGAAAGCACATATCCAGAAATTACTCATGTGCCGCGTGCGCCCCTACTATTTGTATCAATGCGATTTGATTACCGGTTCGGCACACTTGCGCAGCAGCGTCAGAAAAGGTCTTGAAATCATGGATTCGCTCCGCGGTCACACTAGCGGGTACGCGGTCCCTCAATATGTTATTGATGCTCCAGGCGGCGGCGGAAAAGTCCCCATCAATCCGGAGTACGTGTTGAGCCATAACCGTGATCGTGTCGTATTCCGAAATTTCGAGGGGAAAGTTTTCGAATACCCTGAAGGAGCCGACGAAATTCCACTTGTAAGGGAAGCAGCCACCCGGTTCGCGGAGCCGCAGTTGGTTTGAGCGCGCCGAATCAATAGCAATTGTCAGCCAAGCCCAGGTTAAAGGCCCGCAACCACTGACAGAATAAAGGCAGCATTTTGTTGGGGATTGACTGACTCGAAACACCGGACGGGACGAATTCAGATTTAATGCTATATTCCTCCGGGGATGTTTAGGAGAATTAACGCGTTTCACTGGATTGGAGTCATCACGACGATCATTTTCGTGCTCACCTCATTTTTTAGCCACGGGCCGAACACGTATCGATTTGCCTTTCTCTTTCTGACGCCGTTCTTGTGGGGAGTTTACGCGATGCGTGATCGTTTGGCGTTGCATCCGTTTCATTTCGCTCTTTTTGCAATTGCCCTTTTAATCCATAACATGGGAGCATTTGGGTTTTATCGGCGTACCATTTTTACCGTCGAATTCGATACCTACGTGCACTATTTTTTCGGCTTTGCCGGAGGTTCGATGGTCGCAAGGGGACTGGACAAACGATTTGCATTACGCGGCTGGCAGCTTTGCATTGCCACCCTCCTGTTAATAATGGGGGTGGGGGCATTGCACGAATTGATGGAATATGCGAGCACTCTTGCAATGGGGCCGGAAAAAGGAATGCTCAAAATCAATGACGGCGATATTTACGATACGCAAAAGGATCTAAGCAACAATTTGATTGGAGTTATCACGGCCTATATTTTGTATCTTGTTTCGAGGGCATACCTCAATGAGCCCGAAGGGAAATCAACCAAGAGTCTGGCCTAGCCATGGGGTACGGACACTGCTGGGTTTTGCCAGCGCCGACTCCCCGGAAATGAATTTGCGATACGGGAAAACCATGGTTGAATCAGCATTAAGTTGAAAACAAGAGCTTGTCTCAGTTCAGGGTTCCTCCTTTTGCTGTTCGCTGCATCTGTTTATTGGCGAGGCGCTGCCTTTTCCGCAGAGGTTGCATCAACCTTGCCTCGTACTGCGCTGGATTTAGCCGGTCATCCGGCGAATCCATTTGGGGGAACAAATTCGGCAACGGTGCTCATTTTTGTGTCGGTGGATTGTCCAATTTCAAACAAATACGCGCCTGAAATCCAGCGACTCAAGGGGTTGTTTGAAAAGCGAAATGTCATGTTCTGGATGGTTTACCCGGACGCGGATACCCAGGTCACCGAGATCAAGGAGCATGCCCGCGAATTTGGACTAGGTGACCGAATTCTGCGGGATCCGAATCATTTTCTCGTGAAAAAGGCGCATGCGACGGTGACTCCAGAAGCAGCTATTTTCGATCGGAATCGTCGCTTGGTTTATTTCGGACGAATTGATGATCGTTTCGTCGCTCTCGGTCAGGCGCGAGCTGAAGCAACTTACAAAGATCTGGAGCAGAATTTAACCACGCTTCTGCAGGGTAAACCAATTGCGCAAAAGCAAACCAAAGCGATCGGCTGCCACATTTCAGGAGTGAAATAGCAAGCCGAATAAGCCGAGCGCTACTCTGCAATCTCAAGTTTTGCGGCAGTATCCTGCGAACTCCCGGCTGCGTTTGCCTTGAGCACCCGGTGAACCTCCATCAAAACCTGGTCGAGCGGAAGGAGCTTGCTCATATAGCCGGCCGCCCCATTTTCGGTGGCTTCGTGCAGAACCGGTTCATCATAGCCAAGTCCGGTGAGAATTATTACAGGGACGCCTGGCTGCAATAACTTGATCCGTTGCAGGAACTCAATTCCATCGCCGTCTCCCAGCATCACGTCCTGCAGAATCAAATCGAAAGCTTCCTCGGCCAACTTCGCTTCCGCTACCTCGAGGCTCTCCGCAGTTGACACGCGATATCCGCGCTTCTCGAAAAAGCCGCTAAAGAGCTTCCTGAGCTCCTCTTCATCGTCCACAATCAGCAATCGCTCACGCTGCGGCTGCAACTTCTTAAAGAAGCGTTGAATTAAATCCGGTTTCATATTCCTGTCGATCAAACCGGCCACGCCATGCGCGCATTCGGTCGGAAATTTGGTTCAATCTGGTAAAGGTCTTCGCCTGTCCGAAACCTTTACCTCCATCCATCGGCGTTTGGCGGCTACGACTTGAGGGGATTCAAATGCATTCGCATTCCGGATGGAAAATGCTATGCGCGCCAAATCCGATCAGTAGTATGAACTTCTATGGCCGACGAACAGTGGCAAGTACTTACGCATTCGAAGCTGATTGGATTCGCCATTGGGGTTACAATCTTTCTGTTTGTGCTGTTCAAGTCCGAACCCGGTTTTGTTTTCCTGTTGGATTCCGCCAATCTTTTATTCCACGAAGCTGGACATCCCTTTTTTGGATTAATTAGTAACCGCCTCGCAGTTTATGGAGGCACGCTTGGCCAACTGACATTTCCCATCGCCTTGATTATTTCCTTTTGGCACAAACGAGAACCGATTACATTCGCTGCTTCCGTCATCTGGTTTTTCGAAAACTTCCTGAATATTGCTCGCTACATGGCAGATTCCCGCACGCTTCTCTTGCCGTTGGTTGGTGGAGGCGAACACGATTGGAACGAAATTTTTTTTCGCTGGACGCTCCTTTCAAACGATACCTTCATAGCCACACTCGTTAAAGCTATCGGATGGATTGGAATTGGAGGAACTGTCGGTTGGCTTTTCTGGCGCGGTTGGCAAGACCGAAATCGGAGATCAGACCCTCTCCCACCCACCGAATTGGAGCCGAGGCCGTGACGAGTGGTTGATGTCGCAACTGAGGGGCCGCTATAAATTCAAGGACTCTTTGTAATCGCAAAGAGTCACGCCCTCTTGGAGACTATGCTCAATAATCTGGACTCAATCTTATGCGTTATGTCATGAAACAAAAGCTCTTCTCCTGGGGAGATGACTTTCATATCAAAAATGAAGCGGGCGAGAACGTCTTCTTCGTGGATGGAAAAGTATTTAGCGTCCGAAAGCATCTTTCCTTTCAGGATCTTCAGGGCAACGAACTCGCCTTTATCCGGCAAAAGCTTTTATCCTGGGGGCCGACGTATGAAATCCACCGCAATGGCCAGCTCTGTGCGGTCGTAAAGAAAGAATTATTTACGTTGTTCAAGTGTCGATTCATGGTGGATGTTCCTGGTCCGGACGATATCGAAGCCACTGGCGATTTTCTGGATCATGAATATACTTTTCGCGTTGGGGATCGACCGATCGCGCAAGTGTCAAAGAAATGGTTCTCCTTGACTGATACCTATGGCGTTGACATAGCCGAAAACGAGGATGCGGTGCTTCTGCTCGCGAGTACCGTCGTGATCGACATGGTTTGCCATGAGGATAAACAGCGTTGAAAAACGATCCAACCGAAGTTACCGCTGTTGTGGTGGTTTTGTGAAAAAACGGAAGCAATAATTATGCACTCTGATACACTGGCACGAGTAACTGTTTTAACGCTTTTAATAGGAGTGATCGGAATGGCGCTGCTCACCGCGTGCAGCCAGCAGCAGACAAGTATTTCAATCGGAGAACCAAACCGTATGAAGGAATTCAAAAAACCAGATCAGGCGCAATTGCAGAAAATATTGTCTCCAGCGCAGTATCAGGTGACCCAACAGTGCGGAACGGAGCCACCGTTTCGTAACGAGTACTGGGATAACCACAAACCCGGAATCTACGTTGATGTCGTTTCAGGGAAACCATTGTTCAGCTCTCTGGATAAATTTGATTCGGGTACCGGATGGCCCAGTTTTACCCGCCCTCTGCTCGAGGATCAGATCGTGGAAAAAAAGGATGTCGCTCATGGAATGGTTCGAACTGAAGTTCGTTCAAAAGATGCCGATTCGCATCTCGGCCATGTTTTTGAAGATGGGCCAGCCTCAAATGGACTCCGCTACTGTATTAACTCTGCATCCTTAAAATTCATTCCAGTCGAAAAAATGGAGGTTGAAGGCTACGGCGGTCTTTTGGAACCTTTCGTAAAGGCGGGATTGATCAAGCAGAGTACTGGTCCAACGCAAATAAATAAGCCTTCCGGCTTGGTCACAAAGGGTGAAACCGCAATTGTCGCGGGCGGTTGCTTTTGGGGCATGGAGGAAATTATCCGCAAAATCCCTGGGGTGATCGAAACAAAGGTTGGCTACAGCGGGGGGACGATTGCAAATCCTACCTACGAACAAGTCTGCACGGGACGTACCGGCCACGCAGAGGCCATTCAAATTATTTTTGATCCAACTAAATTGAGTTACGAACAACTGCTTGGATTTTTCTTTCGCATGCACGATCCGACGACTCGCAATCAGCAGCACAACGACGTTGGAACGCAATATCGTTCCGCGATTTTTTACACCAGCGAGGAGCAACACCAAACCGCTGAACGTATTAAAGCCCAGGTCGACAAATCGGGAAAATTCAAACGACCCATCGTTACGGAGATCGCAAAAGCGTCCGAGTTCTATTCCGCTGAGGACTATCACCAAAAGTACCTCGTCAAAAATCCTGGCGGTTATACCTGTCATGTCTTGCGCGACTAAAGCTGGACTGCGGAATTCCAGGGCTCACTTTGAATGAGGTAAAATATTTACCACTAGTGGTCTGGATTTGATCGTGCGATTGTAAAGGGGCTAAAGCTTTTGTCTTTTTCAAGGACACTTTCGCCTCAGAACAAGTCGTCCTGACGCCAAAAACTCTCTGCTAATCAATGGTGATTGCTGGCATCGGCGATGCTTAATAGTGGCGTGGCTGATGACAGGAACTTTGTGAACTCAACAGAATTATTAAGTAAATAACAAACTGGCATCGTTGTTCACACCACGAGAAGGAAAAAAATCCAATGAAAATCCATACAACTCGCAATCGAGGGTTTACCCTTGTTGAAATCATGATCGTCGTGGCGATCATCGGCCTGCTCGCCGCCATTGCCATACCTAACTTTGTCAAAGCGCGCACGACCGCGCAGATGAATGCCTGCATTAACAACCTGCACCAGATCGACGGCGCCAAGGAGCAATGGGCGTTGGAGACAAAAGCTGCGGCGAATGCCGTTGTCGGACTTGCGGATGTAGCGCCTTATCTTAAAGGCGGTACGAATTGTCCTCTAGGAAGCGCTGACTATACCATCGGGAATGTTGGCGTTCTTCCCACCTGTCCAAACGCGGCGCTCGGTCATACTCTGTAACTCAATTTTTCTTAGGCTGGCCTGCCTGGATCCGCAGCCAGATTTAGGAGACTGCTCTTAAAGCGGGAGTTGTCTGTGCCACGCGCGAACTGCATCGCTGAAGGTCGCCGGAGACACAGTCAATTCCCGCTTTAAGACTTTTTGCTACGGCCGACATTCTCAAAATTCACAATGCAGACGGAGGGTGCCAATATTGGCCGGGCCGCGGTCCCGGTTGTAAGCTGGATTTTCAATGTGCTGGAACGCAACGGTAATGAAGAAATATCGAAACGTTCCGAAAGAATAGAAGGTTTCAAAAATTCCTTCCGGAGAATAATTTAGTTGACCCTCTCCAATGATAAAACCTAGGCCGCCGACCCCGAGATAGCGTCGATGATCTTCCGAAATTCCGTTAACGACTCCTGCCATCCCGAAAGTATCATTCTTGCGGCCCCAGCGAGTGCCTTTTATCGATAAACCGAGCGAGGCTGATTGATCTATTTCCGTGAACATCCAGGTTTCGCTCTGACCGTCGTTCCAGCCGAGGCGGCCGAATCCGCCTATGTTCGTCGTGATTTGTTGCTCCCAGTTCAGTCCAAACCCATATTTGGTGCGATAAGCACGAGTTGCCGTCACATCAGGCGCTGAAGGCGATTGGTTTATCGCATCGGCGTAATTTCCCATATTCGCAAAGTTCACGAAGCCCAGCAGCCTCAATTTTCCGGGCTGTTCAAAAAGCTGGTAATCCTGCTCCAACTCCAGTGCATTTCCGGAGGCTCGGCCAAAGTTTTTGTCGAAAGTTCCGCCATTTGCGTCCGTCGGCACCATAAACGTTCCCGCTCGCATTGACCATAAAGGCGCCCTGAGTTCGAGGGTGAGACCGTATGTGTAGCCGCGTGTGTCGGCAGGGTAATCCCATGCTCCGTTGGCCATGAGAGCCCAATCCATGAATTGGGTGCGAGGATCGTGGCTGTAGCTATTATCGTCGAAAACATCCCCGGCTGCCATTTTCCCGAGCGTGATACTGAAAGAGGACTGGTCGCGATTGCCGGCAAGTTGATTTTGATCGGCCACGACCGATTCTGTTTCACCACCCAAATCGAATCGCTGTCGGAAAAAATAACGGGCAAAATATGGAGTCGGTGTGGGATCCCCGACTCGTGTCGCCTCCCCATTCGGAAACCCCGCGACTCCAACCGTGCCGCTAAGTCCTTTTCCGCCGGAAACCTCGGGGTTGACGTAAACCTCGGCGCCTTCCCAGAGTTTTGCGCCCAAAAACAATGTTCCTGTGTAGGTAGTTCGGACCGGCTCATCACGCACGAGGCTGTTCGGTCCCGTGTACGAAGC
>JAQGOX010000022.1 GCA_028293365.1 Verrucomicrobiales bacterium
GCCATAATCGCGCCCATGAACGATTGAATATTGAGAGTGGTATGCGTGAGCCAAAGCGAAAGGGCGACCCCTGCGATCACTGCCGGGATTGTGGAAACCACGATAATCGCCAGTTTGAATGATTCGAAATTGGCCATAAGAAGCAGAAAAATAATGACGACCGCCAGGAGAAGCCCGTTCCGCAACCCTTCAAACATCTGTTGCATGGGGACGATCTGCCCCCGCAAAGCGACGCTGACTTTGGGTGGCGGAGGTCCGAGGTCCTTGAGTGCCTGGGTCACCCGCTTTGCAACTGTTCCCAGATCGGTATCGGTAATATTCGCGGTCACAGTGACCATTCGTTGCATGTTGTAGCGCTCGTACTGGCCGACGGTTGTGCTCTCTTTCAGGGTCGCGATATTACGCAGCAGAATCGCTTTGCCGTCGCGGTAGCTCATCGGAAGATTCTTTGCGTCCTCAATCGAGCTCATCGACGTCTGCGGAATTTGCACCTGAATTTGGTAGGCCACTCCGCTGTTTGGATCGGCCCAATAGTTAGGCACTACGAAGCGGCTCGAAGATGTCGCGGCCACCAGCGAACGGGAGACCTCGGACATTTTGACACCCATGATTCCCGCGCGCTCGCGATTTACCTCTACTTCTATCGTCGGATACTCAAGAGCTTGACCAAATTGGACATCCCGCAGGGAACGTATCTTCTCAAGTTGCTCTTTCACCTTCACCGCGAATTCGCGATTCGCAACCAGGTTCGGACCGCTCACCGTAACTTCGATCGGCGTTGATGCTCCAAGACTCATCACGCGGCTTACGATGTCGCTGGGCTCGAATGAGAAAGTGATGCCCGGTAGTTTGTCTGCAAACTTTTTCCGCAGTCGCTCCTTTAATTCTTCAATATGAATCGGTACGCCCTTTTTCAATTGTACCTGCAGAACCCCCTCTTCCGAGCCACCGTTCCAGAGATATAACAAATTAATGGGATAGCTTGGGGCGTGAACGCCGATAAATCCAAGGGTGATCGCGACATTTTCCGGCCCCACTTCCCGCTTGATCATTTCCAGGACTTCGAGCGCGGCAGACTCCGTCCCCTCGACTCGCGTCCCACTCGGAGTCCGCAGTCGCAACTGCAACTCTCCCGCATCTACCTTTGGGAAAATCTCAGTTCCGAGCTGCCGACCGGCAAAGAAGATCACGGCGACGGCTGCGATCAGGTAAATTCCCGCTATGAGCCAGCGCAAATGAATAACGCGCCCTAGCATATCCTTGTATTTGTCTTGAAAGGAACTGAAGGAGCCACGCTTTTTCGCGACCTTGCCATCTGCTTCAACGTGCTGCGTGCGCAGTATCCAGGTGGCTAACACTGGCACCAGCGTGCTTGAAAGGAGATAAGAGGTCACCATCGAGAAACCAACCGCGAGCGCAAGCGGGGTGAATAAAGCTCGGGCCGCCCCAGTCATGAAAAAAGCTGGAATGAAAACCGCCAGAATACAAAGCATCGCGAGGAATCGTGGCAGAGCGGTTTCAACTGTCGCATCTCTTCCAGCGCGCGCGATCAGTTTGCCCTTCGCGAGATGAGAATGGATGTTTTCGATCGTGACAGTAGCTTCGTCGACCAGGATTCCGACCGCCAACGCCAGGCCGCCCAGCGTCATAATGTTGACCGTCTGTTTGGTTGCCCAGAGCGCGACCACGGCCCCGAGCAATGCCAGCGGAATATTCAAGACCACCACGAAAGCGCTCCGCCAATCACGCAGAAACAATAGAATCACCAGCCCGGTTAAAAATGCGCCTAACGACGCCTCCATCGTGAGACCGCCGATGGCGCGCGTGACGTAAGGCGATTGGTCGAATTCGTAGCTGACTTTGACATCGGCTGGGAGAACGCTTTGAAATTTTGCAAGATTCGCCTTCACGCTGTTGACCACCGTTAAGGTTGAGGCGTCAGAACGTTTCGTCACGGGAATATAAACAGTACGTCGGCCATTAACGAGCGCGTAGCAGGTGACGAGATCAGACCCGTCCTGAACTGTCCCCAGATCTCGGAGGAAAACCGCCGGGTAAACTCCCGTCCGAATCGGCACCGATTCCAAATCCTTGATATTTTTCACGACCGAATTGAGTGGTACCATCGGATATTTCGTGCCGATTGCCATGTTCCCCGATGGAGTGATGGTGTTGGCCGCTGTAAGAGCGTTGACAATTTCGTCAGGTGACATGTTGTAGGCGCGCAGCCTTTCGGGCTTCACATTCACGACGATCGACCGGGCACTGCCGCCGAAAGGAGGCGGAGCAGACACCCCGGGAAGTGTTGCGAACAGCGGTCGCACCAAATTCAAAGCCGCGTCCTGCATTTCGGCAACCGATCGAGTTTCGCTCGAAAAGACCAGATTACCGACAGGAACACTTCCCGCATCGAACCGCATCACAAAGGGAGGCACCGTCCCGGGCGGCATAAACGCGCGCGCGCGGTTCACATATGAAACGGTTTCAGACATGGCCTGCGACATGTCCGTGCCGGGATGAAACTGGAGCTTGATCAGGGCATTTCCCTGAATCGATTTGGATTCCACATGTTCAATTCCCGTGATGTAAAGGAAGTGATACTCATAATAATACGTGAGGAAACCCTCCATTTGGGCGGGGTTCATCCCTCCGTACGGCTGCGCTACGTAAATGGTTGGAATCCCGAGGGACGGAAAAATATCGCGAGGCATTTCCCGCAAAGCCAAAAACGCCGCGATGAGCAGGGCGAACATGAATACGACAACCGTTAAGGGTCGCCGCATAGCTGTCTGAACCAGGTTCATGATTGGCTTGGCTTAAGCTTCTGTCCCGCTCGAATCCCGAAGGCTCGGGTTCGAATATCTGGGCCACTTCGCATCGGGATCAAAATTGATAATGGGTTGAGGCGCTGCCAGTGGACCTTGAGGACGAAGGTAAGGCTTTTCCACAGCTTTGTGACAGGCATAACACCCTAGGATACATCGAGAAAGCGGACTGGAAGATGACCGTCAGATTACATTTTTGTCATCTTCACCAGTTGGGGGAGACGCGCTTCCCTCCGCAAAATGGAGTGTGACAGTGGTACCCATGCCCTGTGTACTTTGAATCGATGCCGTGCCCCCGTGAAGGCGCATGATTGACATCACGATGGCCAATCCAAGCCCAAATCCGCCCCCAACTTGGGATCTGGACCGGTCAGCTCGGTAGAATCGATCGAAAATCCTGGGAAGATGTTCCACCGCGATTCCGTTGCCCGTGTCACGAACATCGACTGCAACCGGCAAG
>JAQGOX010000043.1 GCA_028293365.1 Verrucomicrobiales bacterium
CGTGGCAAAAAACGATGAAAGCCATGTGTCGCTTTCCGCTCAATTCGAGAGTCGGACGGTGCAAAAGACTTACAGAGCTCTGGTTTGTGGGGAGGTCAGTGCCGCGAAAGGGGAAATTCGGGCAGCGATTGCGCGACATCCCACGCATCGCAAGCGCATGGCCGTAACCGACGGGGAGGGCCGCGCCGCGTGGACGACATATCATATTGAACGAAGATTG
The DNA here is from genome assembly GCA_028293365.1 of Verrucomicrobiales bacterium. Classification (GTDB taxonomy): domain Bacteria; phylum Verrucomicrobiota; class Verrucomicrobiia; order Limisphaerales; family SXQI01; genus JAQGOX01. The sequence continues at coordinate 221 of JAQGOX010000043.1, forward strand.
CGAGCCTCGACCCTCGTGCAGGCTCTCCTGCATACAGGCCGCACCCACCAGATTCGAGTACATTTCCAGCACATTGGTCATCCGCTGGTAGGTGACCGCGTTTATGGTGTGAACCACAATAAACGGTTGCGCGAACAGACCAACTACTCAGCCCCGCGACAAATGTTGCACGCGCAAAAACTGGCATTCACCCATCCGCGCTCCGGTGAACGCATGGAATTCGAAGCTGCTCTGCCCGAGGATTTCGAGCAGGCGTTGAAGTTACTTACGACGGAATAAGCTCCGGCCGCTCCATCGCAGGCAACTCTTGAGGTGTCCAGGTGGGACCGTCGCAGCGGGGACCTTCCGGAGTCCAGACCAGAGGATCGATACACATGCGCCGGGCATTCATACCCACATCCCATGCATGATAAACAATGAAATCCGACTTATCATCCGGCCCGGCTACGATTGAGTGATGCCCTGGACCAATCACATGGCTCGGAACACTTTGCAAGACCCGCGCCCCGTTCTCATTCCCCAGGTCACTATAGGGCCCCATCACGGTTGTCGAGGTCCCGTAATCAATTCCATAACCGGCGCCCTCATAACAGCCACCGCTGTAAAAACAGTAGTAAAGACCATCGTGATACCGCACGCACGGACCTTCGAGTGTATGCCAGTCGAAAACTTTTCCGTACATGGTGCGACTCTTTTTAAATAGTTGCCAATCTGAACGGGCGCGCAAAACGACCTGGCTGCTTCCAGCGAGGCGGGTCATCGATTCCAGTTTGCCTACAACCAGAGCGGTTCCGGCCCGGTGATCATTCGAAGAATCCAGAAAATCGACCGCATAAAACAAATACCATTGCCCGTCCATGTCTCGAAATGGGTGCGCATCAATGGCAAAGGGGCAGGCCTCCGACTCTGGCATCAATGGACCGAAATCTTCAAACGGTCCAGTGGGCGTTTTGCTGATTGCGACGCGCAATTGATGTTTTAAACCCTCCGTCGCGACAGAATAATACAAGTAGAAAAATCCCCCGGAATAAGCTACTTCCGGCGCCCAAAAATCACCACCGGATGCCCATGGAGGAACCTTCAAAGCGCCCCCAACTAATTCCCAATGAACCAGGTCAGGTGACGTGATCAGCGGAAATGCGACCTCGTGTCCCTTATCATTAAACTTATGGAAGTCCGCATCGCTCGCCTTCGTCATTTGCCGTACGGGCCCGGTGCCAACAGCATAATAACGCCCTTCATGTTTCCAGACGAACGGGTCAGCAAAGTAAAACGGGTAAACTGGATTTTGATACGTCATCATTACTCCCTTCAACAAGCCTATTTTACGCCGAACTGGGCATTAAACAAGCGATCCCAACCTGGTGCTCGAAACGCAACACCGCAATTCAGGAGCTGCCAAAAAGGTCCGGATATTGTATCCAGCTCGGCATGCCTGAACTCGCAGAAGTTGATTATTATCGAAAACAATGGGATCCGGGAATCGGATCGAATATCACACGTGTGGCCCTGCACGCGGATAAACGGATTTTTCGGGGAGCCGACACCGCAGCGCTCCAGCGACTACTGATCCGCAAAAAGTTGACCACATCTGAATCAGGTGGAAAACAAATGTTGTTTCGATTTGCGGGCGACCTTTGGCTTGGCCTGCACCTCGGCATGACCGGGAAATTGAGCGTGGGAGGTCCGGACCATGACCCGGAGAAACACGACCATCTCGTGCTCTACCAGAAGGAGCGCTCGTTGATCTTTAATGATCTTCGACAATTCGGCCGTGTGAAATTCCATCAGGGGAAGGATACACCCGCCTGGTGGTCAGAGCTGGCCCCCGCGGTCGCATCCGATGCGTTCAGTCGCGAGTTCATGAATGACTTTCTTAGACGACATCCGAAACTGCCGATCAAACCGACTTTACTGCTTCAGGACGGATTCGCAGGCGTAGGGAACTGGATGGCGGACGAAATTCTTTGGCGGGCGAAGGTTAGCCCGCATCGCCTCAACTCGAAATTAGGACAAGCCGTCTTACATTCGCTTTATAAGGAGGTTCGTTACGTTTGTCGTGTCGCTTTGGAGAAAATCGGTCCCGCTTTTTCGGATCCTCCGGCGGGATGGCTATTCCACGAGCGTTGGAAACGCAACGGCTTTTGCCCAAAGCATCACTCTCGGCTGAAACGTGAAACCATCCGGGGCCGCACAGCAGCATGGTGCCCTCATTGCCAAAAGTAACGGGACTATTGCGACCGAAGCCGATAAACACGTGCCGTCGCCCAAGCCGGGGGTGGCCGGTTGTTCTGTCCGGAATCGGTTGCTTGAGCCGAGCCTTGCGAATCGAATGTGATGGCCTGCGCGGTTTTCCAGGTCAAGAGCCCTGGATCATCATTTGATTCCAGTATCCAGGCGCTGCCCGGTGTCCCGGAAAATATCAGCGCAATGTCTCCATTGGGAAGGCGTTCCGCGGTTTGAAACTTCGGGGCGGAGGGCGATGGAGCCAGGGTTCCGGAAGGGACTCCCTGCAGCCTCAGGTCGAAAGCAATATTATCCCAATCCGATTCCCAGGTGTTTTGAAGCATCACTGCGACGGTGTTCATTCCATCGTGAAGCTGCGAGGCGAATGGAGTAAGGTCGAAATATTTCACGACATTCCCTTCCCCACTCACTGCGTCGATGCCGTTGGCGATTTCAGATCCGTTCAGGAATAACCGGAATGGATAAACTATTCCCTGCGAATCATCGGTGCAGGTGGCAGATAGAAGCAGCTCTTTAAAATTGGACTGGTCAAGCGTGAACTGTTTCCGAAAGTAGTAGTGAGGCTGGTTGCTGGGCAACGGTGTCACGATTTTCGCCGGACCGCTGCCCGCACCAAATTTAGCGGGTGCTTCCGGCCAATTTGAGTCGGAAAAGTTCGGGCTGTACCAATTGACTGGCACGTCGTTCGCAGCGAAACGCCAGCGCGCGCCAAATGGAACCAGGGTTTGCCATTGTGAATCGTCAGGTGATGGCAGCGGGCGGAAGAAAATGTTATCCAAATAAACCGACCCGCTCGCATAGCCATCGTCAGCCACCGTGAAGCGGTGACGCAATTCCACATTGGGAAAACCGGCCGGCATCACAAACACCCGGTTCAGGTAAGCCCAATCTGAGGCTTCAGTTCCAACTTTGAGCGACGGAGTGAAGTAATTCGGCCAGGGCAGGCGCGGACGATTATTGGTATCTTCACCAGTTTTCGCGGTGTCCCATTCGAACCAGTGCTCGGATGCTGCAGTCAATCCACCGCTTCGAATATATCCGCCGAAACTATAGAGGGTGCCGGGCGAAACCTTGAGATAATCTTCTGGGGTACCGTAATGGCTGTACTGGGTAATGGAGCTGTTTTGACCATCGTTCGAAAGTTGTATCTCCATGCTCTGCTGGCCCGCGCCCGAAGAAATTGGAGCTCCGATCATGCGATCCCAGGGAATATCTCCCGTGAACCATTTGTCCCAATGACTATTGTCGTTTTCTTCGAATCCAGGATTGGCGATTAGATTGTTGTTAAGTAGCGAGAGCACTGGAACTGGAGCTGATAATAGTGTTCCGTTCGAATACACCGCCGCAATTTCGTAAATATATTGCTTGCCGAAAGCGAGTCCGGAGTCGGCAAACGAATGAGTCGCCGAGGAGACGCTGGCAATCGGACTGAACGTACCATTCGGATCGTCGGCCCGGAGGATTTTGAAACTATCCGATGAAAATCCTGCCGGCGCGCTCCAAGTGATTTGCGCCGTTCCGTATCCCCCCGCCTTTGAAGTCACAACCGGTGTTCCACCCAAAAATAATGGAATTCCGACATTGCCGTCGCGATGCATATTGCCGCGGTGTGTAGCCCAGGAGATTTTTGCGTTTGGTTTGGCTCCGAAATTCTGGACGTAGACTTTCCCGTCGAGCGCCCGATAAACCAGGTCGACCGATCCATCTCCATTCACATCGGCAATGCTCGGAATGTGCTTAAGCCCGCCCGGAACCGGCAACACCATTTTCTGAGTTCCGTCCAAAGCAAAAATGTAGAGATTACCGTTGGAAGGTTTTTCGTTCGGGTCGTAGGTGCCGATGATAATTTCCTCCTGGCCATCGCCATCGATGTCACCGACGACAGGAGGCGTCGGAAGATAGGGGGCGAAATCTTTGGGCCAGCCCGGACGATCCACGAGGTTTACTCCGTTCCAGGAACGAAAGGCAATTTCAGTCGATTGGGTAAAGCTGAGAACATCGATATGATTATCATGATCCGGATTGATGGGAATCATGCAGGCATTATTGAACCAGCCGTGAATGGTCGGCATCGAAATCGCGTCCTTCCATTTTCGCCAAAGGATAGCGCCATCGTCGTCCAAAATCGTTTCGGATGGTTGCCAGTTTGGATCGATCTGCGTGGTTGGCACAAGCACTTCGTCCTGTGCGTCACCATCGAGATCGGCCACATAGACGTCGACCCCGGTGAGATAAGAACCGCTCAAGAGCCGTTGATTCTTCCCGAACTGTTTGTAAAGCATTCCTTTGCCAAACAAGCCGGGCGACTTGGTCCGATCGAATGCGACCACACTGTCTGCATCATTCAATACATAGACTTTTCGCGCATGGGCTTCGTTGGGAACTCCGACGGCAAGCCCCGATTCGACCAGTTGATGAAAATGATAAATCAACGATTTCTCACCGGTGCGGGCGTCGGACGCGATGACCCCGCCAGACCAAGTCTCTCCACTCTGACCCCACTCCGTCAGGCCGAACATATCGTTAATGAAAGGATTAAAATCCTGAATGCTTAGCGGAGATGCTTTGATCTTCCAGGCAGTCAAAACTTCCAGTTTTCCGTTTCCACCAAGGTCCGCCACAATGGGGGATGAAACCTCGGAGAAGAATTGCGCGGTGGGCGGAAGGAGCGGTTGGAACAACCGCGTGTTCGACATATAAAACCCGTTCGTGATGGCTTGAAAGCCACAGTCCGGCACGTAGTTCAGAAAGGAAATCGGCTTTGACCAAATCACTGAACCGTCGCCCTTCAATGCGACGATGTTGATTCCACTCGTAATCAGGATTTCGGACTTTCCATCGCCATCAAGATCGTAGAGAGTTGGCGAAACATTGATTGGACTATACAGGCCCTCATAGGGAAAACCGGGCAGATGATTTCCCCGATCATCAAAAGCATCAAGATGCCAAAGCCCATCTTCATCCCGATAAGGCACAACGATTTCCAATCGCGCGTCTCCAGTGATATCACCCACCGCCAGTGTCCCCATATTCCAACCCCCCGCACCGACTTGAAAACTCGCCAGGGTACCTGCGTTAAGACCTGTTTGAAACGCCAGTGCCAGAATGGCAAAAGCGGTACGTACTCGATTATAGTTGATTCCCAGCATGATTTATCCGGACGAAAGCGCCCAAAAGGTCGCACACATCGTCGATGGCGCAACCTGAAGTTTTGTTGCGGGTCTGGATCGATCTGATAGTCCGAAAGGTTAGGCGGTGGTGGATGGCATTCGTTTCGCGATTGGGCCTAAAATCGGGCTCGGTGAGCGATCTGGATTTATTGATGGCCAGGTGTTTTAGTGGCTTGCTGCGGATTGAAAATCCGCGCTCCGTTGACGCCTCGGGCTGATGCTGCACGTTGGGGTATTGAACTCATTTTGTGATTGGTTCGATGGGAGGTTTGGGTTTTCGATCAGGGTCCTGACCGGGTGAATCTGCTCGGAATGGGCTCGCAACGCGATTTCCGTCCTTCCGTCTTGTTCCCGAAAACTTGACGGGGCAGAGCGGCTTCGCTTGTATGGTCCGAAATCCATTTTTATGGCGCGCATTGCAATGGTGGTGCCGGCCTGGTCAGGCCATTTAAATCCAATGACCACCTTGGGTCGGGAGCTTAACGCACGCGGTCATGCGATAACTATTCTATCGTTTCCAGAATCTCGCGAACGGGTCCAAAAAGCCGGGCTGCAATTTGAAATTCTGGATGAGAAGACATTTCCCGACGGCGAATGGGAGCGTCGGACGCGAGAGTTGTCGGTCTTAAGTGGATTTGCGGCGGCGCGGTATACGATCGGTTGGCTGGGCGACATGACGAAAATAATGCTTGAGTCGCTTCCGGTCGTTTTGGCCCATGAGAAGTTCGATGGATTGGTCATGGATCAAGTGTGCTACGGAGCAGAAACTGGCGCCGAGGCGGAGGGAACGCCTGTGGTGGTTGCGTGCAATGCACTGCCCGTCCATTTGCAACCGGATGTACCGGTGCACAGTGAGACATGGGCCTACAGCACCAGCAGATTTTCCAGGATGCGGAATCGCCTGGTACAACACTTGATTGTGAGTGTTGCGAAACGATTCCTAAATCCAATACGTCTAACTCGCGTGGCCCGAGGACACAGTTGGAACGTGTGGAACTATTTGAATGAGATTCCGGGCAGCCTCGCACATGTGGCGCAGTTGCCGGCATGTCTCGATTTTCCGCGACAACATGCTCCAGACCATTTTCACCACACTGGACCGTGGCACGAAAACCAGCACGCAAACCAGGCAGGATTCGATTGGGACTGGCTCGATGAACGGCCACTTTTGTACGCGTCTTTAGGCACACTTCAAAATGGCCAGGATCATTTGTATCAACTCATTCTGGACGCATGCGCTGAATTGCCCCTGCAAGTTGTGCTGACTCTCGGACGGGATTACGGCAAGCGGCCGGACCGTATTCCAACCAATGCGCAGGTGTTGGGCTACGGCCCGCAGCTCGCGTTGCTACAGCGCGCCTCGATCGTGATTACGCATGCCGGCTTAAACACGACCCTGGAATCACTGACGCAGGGGTTGCCGATGGTTGCGTTACCCATCGCAAACGAACAACCTGGAATTGCCGCACGGATTAAGCATGCCGGGGTCGGCGAGTGGCTGCGCATTCGTGGACTTAGCGCTGCCAAGTTACGCTGCACAATCTTAAGTGTGCATGGAAACGATACGTATCGAAAGCGCGCACAGTGCTGTGCCCAAACAATTAAGGAGGAAAAGGGGCTTCAGCGGGCCGCGGCTATCATCGAAGAAGCATTTGTAGAACGTCGTCGCGTCACATGCAATAGCGATCGTCTGCGATAGGGGATTCGAGCGGGTGTCGATTTCAAAACAAATGAGCGTCGTTCACGTCCACTACTACAATTTTGCAGCGCGCTGACCTCATCCAATCCCCCGCCATTGGGAAGTAACAGATTTCCATTTGCACCTGACGACCGCTTTCTTCAGAATAACAACATGTTCGGAGAAATGCGCAATAAACAAGGGGAACGACTCGATTATACTTTTCACGCTGGGAAGCCAGATTCGAAGCGAATCGTGGTTATCGGACACGGCGTGACTGGAAATAAAGATCGTCCATTCGTGGTAGCCCTTGCGGAAGCTCTGGCCAAAGCCGGAATCAGCGCGCTCCGGTTTTCTTTTTCGGGGAACGGAGCTTCGGAAGGAAGATTTGCCGATTCAACCATTTCGAAAGAGGTCGAGGACCTCGGCAGCGTAATCGATGTATTGAAGGGAAATGAAATATGTTACGTTGGGCATAGCATGGGAGGAGCAGTCGGAGTCATCCAGGCCAGCCGCGACTCCCGCATCCGCTATCTTGTTTCGCTTGCCGGCATGGTCCATACCAAGGCATTTGCCGATCGTGAATTCGGAACGGTCAAGCCTGGGGCCGGATTTATGTGGGATGACTCAAATTGTCCCCTATCTGAGGCTTATATGGAAGACATGGAGAGAATTGGCACGATTGTGGAACTCGGCCCCAAAATTCAAGTTCCGTGGCTGCTGGTACATGGAACGGAAGATGACGTCGTGCCACTTCAGGATTCACTGGATATTTTCGAGCGCGCAAAAGAGCCGAAAACGCTGCATCAGATCAAAGGCTCGAACCACGTCTTTAGCGGTGAATTCGCCGCGCCGATGATTCAAACGGTCGAGGCTTGGGTTAAGCGGAATTGCGCATAGGACTGGCCAACCGGATTGCGCAATCAACGCAATCGAATCGTTTCGGCTGTCTGAACCGGGCTGATTAAATTTGAATTTTCTGCCGTCTCGAATGCTTTTTCCACCTGGGAGATCAGCTCGGCACTTCGAAATGGTTTGCGGATGAGTGTAGGCTTCACGCTTGTTGTCGATTCCGCATCCAAAACTTCGGCTCCATGGCCGCTCATGAACAAGACCTGCAATGTCGGTTTTTCACGAAGAAATTGAGCCGCCAGATCGACGCCGGAAATGTCCGCCATGACACAGTCGGTCAAAAGCACCCGGATCTCGGAAAGGTTGTTCATCCATACCGTGCGAGCTTCTTCTCCGGAAGCAGCGTTCAGAACCCGAAAACCGGCGTGACGTAATAAAAGACAGGAGAGCTCGCCGGATTCGATATTATCATCCACAACCAACATCGTTCTGGCCGTAGTATTCACTAAGCGCATACTAACCATCTTGTGCCTGACCGGCAAGCGCATTGATATTTCGGTCGTCTTAAAGCTTGACGGTTGGGGCGGTTATCCCTGCAATTATTGGAATGAAGAAGAATTTTTTAGTTTTTGCAGTCGCCGCCGCATGTGCCGCAGCAACATTGAGCGGTTGCTACAGTACCGCCGATGGGCGCACACGCGCTGGAATTCCTTTTGCCAAGGATTCATTGGAAAGTCGCTATGAGCGCCCTGTTGCACAAATTTTCGCCGCTGCAAAGGATGTTCTGGCATTCAACGGGACCTTGACGGGTGAGAATACCATCAATAACACCCTCGAAGCGCGTGTCGATACACGCCACGTCTGGGTCAAGGTGGATGAAGTTGAACCGAAGGTCAGCCGGGTTGTTGTCCAGGCCCGCCGAAACA
>JAQGOX010000066.1 GCA_028293365.1 Verrucomicrobiales bacterium
GCCTTCAAAATATTCGCCGGACTTGCTGATCCATTTCTTACGGGCGAGCCCTTTAACCCGGTGACATGGGGATTTACTCGCACGAGAATCATATTCGACGGTCAAACGGTCGTCTCGGACATCCGTCTGCTCCGTCCCGGAACGGTTTCCGGAAAGGTTCTTAATGGTCAAGGAGTTCCAATCGGCGCGAAGGTACGCTTGACGGGCGTCGGGCCGCTGCCGAATGGCGCGCCCTCTTTCATTATTCGTGGTGAAATGAACAGCGATCCGGCGCTTGGAACGTTCGAGTTTCCAAATGGCATTCTCGTCGGTCCCTTTGGGCTGCAAGCCGCCTCACCTTTTTTCCCGGTGGTGATCAGTTCAAGCGGGCAAACCACTTCGACCGAGCCTAACTCGACCAACAATATTCTCCAATTTCCGGCGACGCGCGAAATCAACGGACGGCTCGCTGGCACGGTCTTTAATCCAGACGGCTCTTTTGCATCGAGCAATGTAAACGTCAAAATCAGCTTTGGCAGTGATTTCATCATTCGCACCCGTGCGAATGGTTTCTACGACACACAGATTGCATTGCCTGCACTGGGAGACGGCGGCAAGCCGGGAGTAGGATACAGTGTCCAGGCCGATGATCCGCTCACTGGCCTTCGTGGGGTTGCGAATGTGATTGTTCTGCCTGGAGTCACAAATATCGGAAACGTCACACTGATTGGAAAGGGCGCGCTCAGCATCCTGGTAAAGCAGGCGAATGGAGCTGCCGCTGCAAAAGCCTCTCTCGATATAACGCAGGGAAGTTTTCCGCAGGATCATTTCACTGGCGTTACCGATACAAACGGCCACTTGATCCTCCAAAATATTTTCGCCGGAAACTACGCGGTGTGTGCATCACTCGTAAGTGGTCCCACAACACTTTTTGGTCGCGCTGGCGTCACTGTCTCGGCCGGGCAAACCTCTGCCATCACGGTTACTCTAGGCCCGACGGCCACGATCCGGGGGACATTTGTTAAGCGAGATCTTCTTACACCTATCAGTTTCGCACAAGTGGCTGTGGGAAATCTGGGATTTGCCACCACCGATAGCTCTGGCCGGTTCGAGGTCGCCGGAATCCCGCTGGGGACTTACCGCCTGCAAAGCGAAGATCCGGTTACCGGCATTGGCGCGACGGTAGGCGTAACTCTCAGCTTTGACGGTGAAATTCGGGAGGTTTCGTTGGTCGAGCAGGCTCGAGGTGAGATTCGAGGCTTTGTCATCAACGGTTACGGAAACGGGTTCGTTCCTGGAGCGAATGTAACTTTGCGAGTCAATGGCGGTTTCACCCCGGAACGGAAAGTCACGACTGGTCCTGATGGCGGATTCAGTTTTCCTGGCGCTGCCGCAGGTCCCTTTACTTTGGAAGCGAAAGATCCAGTGACTGGATTCAAAGGTGCCTCCTCCGGAAACCTGCAGGAATCGGCCACGGTGCTTCAGACGGATGTGCCCTTGCAGTCGCTGGCGCGCCTAACTTTGACAGTGTTGGAAGCAGACGGGCTGACGCCGGCGAACAACGCCACCGTGCAAATTAGTAGTCCCGGTTTCTCCACGACTACGGATACGGATAGCACGGGACGGGTCGCTTTTGTGGATTTGCCGCTTGGGAACTACGAACTTCGCGCTGACTCGCGCCGTATTGGTGCAACCCACAGTGCGATTAAAACAAACATTGCACTCAGTATTGTTGGAACCGCTCCAGACTCTACTTTGAGGCTGCTCGGAGTTGGTTCGATTTCGGGTAAGATATTTCTGAGCGATGGAACAACCGCTGCGTCTGGAGCGGAGATCGTTTTGAAATCGCAATCGTCGCTGTTCGATGGATTGGAGGAAACAACTTTTGCCTCTTCCACAGGGCAATTTGCTTTCGGCAATGTTGCCATTGGCTCATATACATTGAGCGCAAAGTCGGTGGCGCTGGGGACCTCCGCCGGCGGTAATATAAGCACGAATGGAGAGATCGATGTCGTGACCCTCGTGCTTGGGTCGAGTGGCTTTGTGACTGGGCGACTCGTTCGCGCCGCCGGCACCAATGCTGCTACGGGAATTGATGTGGTCCTGACATTTGCCACACAAAGCGGGCTCCCTGGTATTGCCTCCACGCGGTCCGATGTCGATGGTCAGTTTTCCTTCGCAAATATACCGGTTGGTAACTTTAACTTCGAGGCCATAGCGCCCTTGGTTGGAGGGATCGCCCGATTCGGATCATCCATAACTGCCAATGGACAGGTACTAGCCCTGGGGGATGTTATCCTGGACGAAGATGACCCGCGCGTGATAGCAGTGACCCCCCCAAACAGCGCCTCGGGCGTACCAATCGCCACATCGGTCACACTCACATTTAATGAGTCCCTCGACACAAACAGCCTAACCACGAATGGCATTTTCCTTCGAAACGATACAAATCTTGTTTCGGCGCGATTGGCACTTCTCGCCGATCCGGAGAATGGAAAGTTACGAATCGTTAGAATTACACCGCTTGTGCCATTGCAAAGTGAGAAAACTTACCAGGTAGTTGTGATAGATGGTCAGCGCCTAAATGCTACCGGTGCAACCGTCGCTTCGGGTCCGGCCGATCTTGTAGGACGCCCCCTGCCCACCCCGTTTCTTTCGAGCTTTACAACCGCAGATAACGATCCGCCTTTGGTGGTTTCACAGTTCCCGTCCGTGAGTCAGGTGCAGGTGGATACGCGCTCGGTGCTGCGCCTCACTTTCAATGAGCCCATCAGAACATCGAATTTGGTTTTCAGCGTTAGTGGTCCCAGGGGTCCAATCGCCGGCACGACAGGCGTCGGATTGAACGGATTGGTGATAACATTTGCCCCGACGGCTGCACTCGATCCAAATACCACATACACCTATTCATTGAGCGGCGTTCGAGATCTCGCAGGCAATCTCGCTCTCAACCAGCCGATCACGGGGAACTTCTCAACTCTGGATACACTCGGTCCGAACATCGCCTCTTTACGCCTTGCCAATGGCCGGACTCCCGTGGCTGGAGTGAGCGTGCCCGTCGAAGCCATCCTGGCGGCACCGGAACCCGGCGCAAGCGTCCGCTATACTCAGGATCTAAACCCAATTGGGTCATCCACTAACTCACCGTTTCAAATCGAAGTTAAGCTTCCGGCGAGCGGTTCGACCATTATTCGTGCAATCGCCACCGACCGATTTGGTAATGACGGTCCATTGGCAGAGCTGCTCATCACCGTTATTCCAAATACTCCCCCCACAGTTCAACTCATTCGAATCAACCCTGCCAGTGGCCCCTTGCGCAACGGACAACTATTCACTTTGTCCGTCGGAGCTGCCGACGACGCAGGAGTCAGCAATATTACGGTTGTGGGGGCGGGAGCCCTTTCGTTCGCAACAAATCTCGTTGGCGGATCCACGCGAACTATCTCTTTGCGCGTCCCAACGAACGCCATTGCCGGAAGCGAGATTCAAATTGCCGCCGGAGCCGTTGACCTCGCTGGTTTGCGCTCGCCGGAAACAAACCTCGTAATCGGTATAACGGACAGTACAGCGCCGCTCCTATCTATATTAAGTCCAGAACCCAATGCACTCATCGCTTTGTCACAACCACTCGAGATTGCGGTTGCGTCATCGGATGATAGTAGAAGTTATTTTTTGAATTTACGGGCGAGCGGCGGAATTTCAGCAACTCAATCTATTTCGGTTGTCACTGTACCGAATGCCACAATTACCAATAAATTCATCCTATCGTTGGATAGCGCGTCTGCGAATGGAGACGTCATTTCAGTCGATATCATTGCCACTGATGGTTCTACCAACTCGACCACGGCTAGTCGCACCTTCAGATTGCCGGACAAACGTTCGCCTCAGTTTTTGTCGATCACGCCCCCCGATCTTTCAGTCCGGCAATCGTTGTGGCTCCCCACCGTTCTGCTGAGGTTCGATGAAGCGCTCGATTCAACGACTGTGACCACCAATTCCGTTCAATTGATTTCCGGCACTGATTCCCCTGCTTTTTCAGTCAGCCTGGCCAATGCGGGCCGCGACCTCATCTTACAGCCAAATTCGCCACTGACACCCGGCAGAATCTTTACAAATATAGTTAATCCGACTGTCGCGGACACGGCCGGCAATAAAGTCTTCGGAACCAACTTTATCTCGCGTTTCACGACTGCTTCCCTGTTGAACATCCTGCCAACGAATAACACTTCACTTGTTGCCGGACAACCGATCAGCGCGCAAGTCGATTACGAACCCGAGCTGGGCGCGCGGTTTTTCAGATTTCAGGTGAACGCGAATGACCCCGTGCAAGTACCGGTTTCTCCAGGGTCCTCCAATGCCGTTGCGACGTTAACTACTTCCGGGACCGATCTGAACGCTGTTATTCACATTTTGGCCAGTGATGACGCCGGTTTCACCCACCCTTTATTTCTGCCTGACATCATTCTGAATGTTAAAGCGCAAACAGTCGACACAGACGGGGACGGATTACCGGACACCTACGAAATTGCAAATGGATTGGATCCACAACGGAACGATGCAGCCGAAGATCCCGACCAGGATGGGTTCACCAATCTGCGCGAGTTTCAAATCGGCACCAACCCGCACCTGGCAGATACTGATGGAGACGGAATCCTGGACGGAGCAGACCCAAAACCACTCGTGCCGAATCGGACGCCGAACTCTTTCGCAACGGTCATTAGCAATCTCAATGCCACGGTAACAATTACCCTGAACGGCACCGACCTGGACGGAGATCCACTTACCACCCAGATTACGGCGTTACCCGCGATTGGACGGATTTTTCTGACTCCCGATGGCACCACAACTGGCGCGCCCATCACAAATGCCCTCACCATCGTTACAGGAGCACCGCCACGAGTGATTTATCGATCCCTGGGAGTCGCATCGACAAACCAATTGCGCTTTATTGTGAGCGACGGTTTTACAAATTCAGCGGAGACAATCGTAACTTTGATTTCGACGAACAATGTAGCCTCAGACGTGGATGGAGATGGAATGCCGGATGGATACGAACTCGCAAATGGGCTGGACCCGTTTCTAAACGACGCTGCTCTCGACCTGGACGGAGACACATTGTCAAACATTCAGGAATTCAATCTCGGAACGGCCCCGAACCGGCGCGACACAGATGGAGACGGACTTAATGACAATGTCGAAATTGCTCTGGGAACCTCGCCTCTCGACCGGGATTCTGATCACGACGGAATAATCGATGGGGTGGATCCAAATCCATTAACTCCAAACGGTGATTTCGATGGAGATGGCATTGCTGATGTAGACGATCCGGATATAGACGGCGACGGACTCACAAATGCCGAGGAACTTGCTCTCGGCACCGACCCGCGCAATCCTGACACCGATGGTGATGGCTGGCGCGACGGTGTGGAAGTAGAGGTTGGTTCGAATCCCCTGCTCGCTTCCTCGGTTCCGATACTATTCCATGTCGCAGAGCCGGAGGTTGGCCTGATATTGCCGACTGTTGGGCAACTTACGGATCTTTCGCAGGGCGTCACGGTGGGTGAGCCTGGCGTAGGCTTGATTCTTCCCGGCCTTGGAAACATTAACGATTTGACAAACGGAATTACGATCGGCCAACCAGAGTTCGGCCTGATTCTGCCCGCCTTATCGAGTACGTCGGAGGTTACAAACGGAGTGACTGTTGCTCAACCAGAGGTCATTTTAATTCTTCCGCGATCGATTGAAACCACCGAGCTCCCTTCTGGCATCACCATTGCACAACCTGAAGTCGGCTTGATTCTGCCGGTGAATATTGACCCCGGAGTGGATCCCACCGCGCTGGGACTAACGATCGCGGAGCCTGTGGTCACGCTGCAGTTCGCGGGAAGCCCATCACCCAATTTACCAGCGGAGACCCTTGCTTTGACTCTACAATTAGTGGGATTGGAAGCGTTGCCGGATTTTTCGAGAGCCAGGCGCTCAGTTAAGGATTCGAACCTGGCGCAGTGGAGTGTTGTGCTTCAATGGACCGGCTCCGTACCCAATTCGTGCCTGATGGAAATGAGCACTGACCTCCTGACATGGACGCCCGTGCCCATGAATATCATCTCGTCGGAAAAGGGCTTCGTGCGCGTCAGGTGCGATGCGCTGGCCTCATGGACGGCCTTCTACCGTCTGCGCTACATACCGTAAAACTTACTGAATTATGAATGCCAATTCAACGAACTCGAATTCTATGAAACATAAAACACTACGTTTCTTCCATTCCATCCACCGCGCCAAATTGGCGATGATGCTCTTCACCGCCTTCAGCTCCTTTAGTCTGGTCCGTGGTCAAAGTTTTGACGCAGGAAGCGACGGCAGTTTGGGGGATGTTGTGATTAGCGCCGATACGGCCATGGATTTGCCGCCCGATGGAAAGCTGCGATTTCGAAGCTTGACCGTAGATAGCGGAGCTACGCTGCGTTTCAATAGCAACCTTCGCAACACGCCCGTCTTCATACTGTCCCAAAGTAATGTTCTAGTGAACGGGACTATCAACGTGGATGGCGGCCGCCAAACTGCGAATACGGGAGGGGTCGGCGGCCCCGGCGGATTTGCCGGAGGTAAGCCCGGCTTCGGCCCTGAGGTCCCACCGGGAGCCGGTTACGGTCCGGGCGGCAGCCCGGGTGGCCAAAACAATTGTTCGCCTGTCGCAGGAGTTGCTCTGGGAGGGTCATATGGAAATCGACAGTCAGGGGCAGCCGGTGAAACTTATGGCAACACGCTCCTTATCCCTCTTGTTGGAGGATCGGGAGGAGGCGGAGGCGAAAATAATCCGGCTGGTGGCGGCGGTGGCGGTGGCGGAGCTGTGCTAATCGCGGCAAATACCCGAATCACTATTAACGGTTCGATCTTCGCCCGCGGGGGCGCAGGTGGATTCTGCTTAAATGGAGGCAGCGGCGGCGCGATTCGGCTCGTTGCTTTCCAGGTCGAGGGCGCCGGGGCGTTGAATGCCGGCGGCCTTGGGGGCGGGCCCACCCTGGGCAGAGTGCGAGTCGATACCGTTATTCGAACGGGCCTGAATCTGACAATATCTGGCGTCTCTTCCATTGGTGGCAATCTCTTAGTATTTCCATCAACTACACCGACTCTTACGGTCACGGAAGCGGCCGGCAACCCAATACCCAATGGCAGTGGACCGGTTGTGTTTACTTTGCCTTTCGGATCCAGTCCTAATCGGACGATCAAGATACAAGCGCGGGATTTCGCTCGGAACGTTCCCATTCGCGTGACCCTTACCCCCGATTCCGGAAGCATTTTGACATTCGACGCAGAAGTGAACAACAGCACCGCTAATCCGGCCGTGGTCGATGTGCCTGTAACCGTACCGGTCAATACGCTGGTGACGGTTCATTGTTGGACTCGTTAAAATGGATTTATTCACCTTGGGTATATTCGAGTGAATCTATCTGCGACGAAGTTTTGCTGAGATCTTACAACTTTGACTCTCAAAACGTTCTACTCGATCTCATATCCGTGGACCTCCAATCTCGCGAAGGCTCGCCGCAGGCGCAGGATTTGCAACGCGACGGCGGTTCGACCCACGGCCCCACCTCCAGGCAAACGGTAGGCGATTTGATCCGTATTTTGTCGACTCTGGCCTCATGTAGTGTTATACCCTACAGATCATTCAGAGCTTTCACCTGGTTATGAACTTTCTCAAGAATTGCATGGTACTCCTGCTGGCGCTGCAACTGGCACTCGGCCCCATTCTTGCGCAGCCCATCCTGAATCAACAGAACCCTTTTCAAAACGCAGTCGGAAGTGGCATCTCAAATCTTCGGGTGACCAATCAATCCGCGGACGGTACCGAAGCGCTTCTAACGATGGACTATAGCTACGATGGTTTTGGCGGGCCCACGGCCGTCGTCATCCCTTCCATCGAGAAAAAGGGTCAAAAAGGAGTTTCAGTCTGGTTTGGATCCGATCCAGCAACCATCGGCCAGGGACGAGGGTCGATCTCCATCAAGGTCAAATATTTCAATGACGAGCCCGGAGTTCCGCCGATGTTCACATCCGATCAGGTAAACATTCTGATCTTGAATCGGCAGGCGAATGCAATTCTTAGTAAAATTCCTTTCCTCAAGACCGTTAAATGGGGTAGTCCCGATGCGAAACCGGTGGCACCTGCCGCGCGTGTTCCGGTCGTTGTAAATACTGGAGTGGCGATCCAACTCGCTGAAGAGAAACGGGTGGCGGAAGAAAAAGCGCGCGGTGAAGTTCAGAAAAGAGAACAGGCGCGTTTGAAAGCCGAGAAAGAGGCGGTGGCTCGCCGGGAAGCGGAAGCTCGAGCAACAGCAGAAGCGAAATTGCGCGAACAAGACCGCTTGAAAGCCGAAGCTGAAGCCACGCGTCTTGCTCAGGAGGAGCGCAAAGCTCAACAAAAGCGTGTCGCAGAAGAAAAGGCACGTGAGGAAGCTCGTCTCAAATCCGAAGCTGAAACCAGGCGACTCGCCGAAGAAAGGCGCGTTGCCGATGAGAAAGCGGCCCTCCAGGCGCGCGCTCGCGAAGAAGCAAAATTGAAAGCGGCTGCGGAAGAGAAAGCGCGGCGCGAAGCGGAAGCCAAAGCCATACAGGAAGCGCGATCCCGCGAAGAGGCGCGCATAAAAGCGGAAACCGAAGCCAAACGACTCGCGGAAGAAGCTCGAATCACCGAACAAAGACGGATCGCCCAGGACGCCGCGCGCGAGGAAGCTCGCCTTAAAGCGGAGGCTGAAGCAGCGCGATTAGCGCGGGAAAAAGAAATTGCGGAAGCTAAAGCGGTTGCGGCTGCAAAGGCGCGCGAAGAGGCCCGCGTGAAAGCCGAGGTGGAAGAAAAGGCACGCGTTGCCGCGGAAGAAAAAGCGTTGGCGGAAGCGAAAGCGCGCGAGGAAGCTCGTCTCAAGGCAGAGGCTGAAGCGGCACGCCTCGCCAGCGAAAAACTAATCGCTGAACAAAAAGCCGCCTCCGAAGCGCAGGCTCGCGAGCAGGCTCGTCTCAAGGCAGTGGCGGAAGCCAAACGCCTGGCCCAGGAGAAACGCATCGCCGAGGAAAAAGCAAAGAATGAAGCTGAAGAGCAGGCACGACTCCGGCTTGCCGAGGAAATTAAAGCGCGCGAAACTGCCCGGTTGAAAGCCGAGGCGGATGCTAAACGTCTCGCCGAAGAGCGCCGTATAGCGGAAGCGCGTGCTGTCGCGGAAGCGCAGGCCCGCGAGGAAGCCCGCCTGAAAGCCGACGCGGAAGCAAAACGGATCGCTGAAGAGCGCCGCATCGCCGAAGCCAGGGCCGTCGCTGAAGCCAGAGCTCGTGAAGAGGCTCGTGTTCGTGCGGATGCCGAAACCAAAGCGCGCGCCCAGGCTGAGGCGCGCGCCCGTGCCGAAGCTCAGGCCCGTGAGGAGGCCCGGGCAAAGGCGGAGGCCGAGGCAAAACGTATCGCGGAAGAAAAACGACTGGCTGAAGAACGGCTTGCCACCCAACAACGGCTGGCACAGGAGGCACGCCTGAAGGCGGAAGCGGAAGCAAAGCGCCTTGCGCAGGAGCGTCGCGCCGCCGAAGCCCGCGCCGCCGCCGAGGCGAAAGCTCGAGAAGAAGCGAGATTGAGGGCTGAAGCGGAAACGAGAACTCGAATTGAAGCTGAAGCAAAAGCAAAGGCGGAAGCAGCGGTGCGGGAAGAAGCACGCCTGAAAGCGGAAATCGAAGCGAATCGTCTTGCCGAAGAAAAACGTGTTGCCGAGCAACAACGTATCGCCGAAGAAAACGCCCGCGAACAAGCCCGGGTCAAAGCAGAAACCGAGGCCAAACGCCTTGCCGAAGAAACTCGCATCGCTGAAGAAAAGGTAAAATTTGAGGCGGCTGCCCGCAAGCTGGCCGAACAGCTCGCAAAAGACGAAGCGGACGCGAAGGCTAAAGCCGAAGCTGAGGCTACCCGACTCGCAGCCGAGAAAGCGCAAGCCCAGAAAATAGTTGCTTCTGCATCCTCGTCCTCGGGAACCCTGGCGATTCCTTCGCTCGATATTGCCACCGGCCTGAAATCAAAAGTGACCAATGTCGAGATTGTTCAGCGCAGCATCGATCGCTCGCAAATGACAATTGGGGTCGAATACGACTATAAGAACGACTTTGGACCTCAGGCAATGCTTGGAGTAAACGTTCTGAGATTAGCGGAGCCTCAAGTGGCCAATTATTTTCAGTCTCCCGCAATGGAGATCGGCAAATCCAGACGCAACTTCATGCTGTTCCCGGTTAAATTCCAGCCACCGGCATCCATTGCGAATGAGGGGTCAGGTTTTTCCACGGACAAAGTTCTGGTTTACCTGCTCGAAGCGGCCGGAGGAAAGCGCTTCAACCTGTTCCCGGCTGCTGTGCTTCTAATGTGGCACGCTCCCGGAATTGCAGCCCCAGCAGTGGCGCAGGCCACTGGTAACAGTATCGAATTCGACAGCTTCCAACAGAACGACCCGTCGAACGGGTATGTAACAGTAAAGTACAATTGTATCGATCGACGTGGACAACTTTGCGTCCGCGTATTCGATGCCGCGAATCCAAAAAGCGCCGCCTGGTTCAACACTCAAATCCTCGAGGTTAAACAAGGCCGCGGCGTGCAGGTTCTCGATATCAAAGTTGAGCCGGAATCGACCAGCCCTACCGAGATTTTCAAAGCGACCACAATCGAAATTGAACTATTGGATGCAAAAGGCAAATCAACTGCGAAGCTAGCCAAGCAAACAACGATGACCTGGGCGAAACCGAAATGACGAAGTTACGGTTTGGATAGTACGCCGCGGAATTTAATTTTTCTCTGGATCCAGGCGATCGTTTGTTCCGAATACTTCGGGTCCACCCAGAGGACATAAGTCGAAATCATAATCTGGGCAAACATCGGAATATTCATGGAATAGGCGATGCCGAGATGCAGCAGTATTCCCGCGAGCAAAACCCAATACCTCAATTCCTTGATCCAAACGAGCGTCCCGAGCGATAATTCAACCACCAGAGTGCCCCAGGTCCAAAGCTTGATGGTCCACATATGCTCAAAGATGTAGGGAACCGGAAACCGAAAGAATTCCTGCAGTCGTGCTGGATAATAAACAGCGATCCCGTGCAGCCAAAGGTCCCCGCGGATTTTCCACAAGTAAGCGGCGACATAGAGGAAACAAAGCTGTAATTGAATCATTCGCATCGCCCACGGAGCTCGAAAAGGCGTCGATGCCTCCTTGTCATGTTTCGTCCAGATCATTTGATCAATCGACAACGTTGCGCCAGCTTGCGAAAAAATCATAAAAAAGAGCGCCAGACGGATAAAATAATCGCCGCTGTTCGGTATCATCACATTACGGTGGTGAAATGAGGCAATGCCCACGAATACCAGAAATGTGCTGATTCTGGTCATAAACCCAATAGTCATCAACACTGCCGCCACCATAAAAAAGATGTAGAAACCCCACACCCATGAATCGCTCCTGGGTAACCAAATGAAGACGTTTACCCACCCCTGGCCGCCGGGAATCAAACGTGACGTCGCTAATGACAGGGGTCCTTTCTCTCCAAACCACACCAATAGGTCGGGTGCAAGCAATGCCCCGTAATTTAAAACCAGCAATCCGAGTGCGATTCGGTAGACAGCAATATTGATCACCGAGGTCGGTTCAAAGAAAAAGCGATCCCATGCCCGCCGGATATCGACCAAGCTCACTGAAGGTCCTCAAGTTGCACACTATACATGTGAAACGTATAGCGATTAGTGAGGATATATTCCGCTGGAATCGGCTGGTAATCTCCCTCCGAGGGCGGCGGAATCGCGCCCCAAATGCGACTCATCGTCACGATCACCGGAGGATTTCCCGGTTTGCTATTGTTGAGGCGGGCGATGAAGCGAGCCGTATCGTCCCACACTACGGAATAAGAGTCCAACCGCACTCGCTCAGCCCATTTGCGATAACGCTCCGCTGGAATTCTTTGGAAAATGCCAAGCTTCTCCATCCTGGGGAAATCCCACAATCGAGTCGAACCATCTTCGTAGACAATTTCCGCCTCACACCGAAAATTGATCGTGAGCGGCATAGGCGCAAACATATCCCAGACATGCCAAAGGCCCATGCGTAATATATAATTTTCAAACGGATGCGCCGCCCAATTCCGGAACTCCGAGGCGGGCAAACTCCAGAGTCCCAGTGCAACCAGGTGAAAAATAATGAACGCGTTGATTAGTCGTTTCATCTTTTGCGGACCTTAAAGAATTAAATCCTTGAGGCAAAGCGGAAATGGACGAAGGAAGCCCTGAGCTTCCTCTGCGACTGGTCGACGAATTGAAGTTAAAGAATTCACTTGTGCGAAGCTGGTTCGGGAATTAATAGTCTCACAGCTCTTTGAAAGAGACGCACCGGACGGAAGTCCGTGTTCGTTTTATATCACAATTGAATGTCTGGGAACCTCGTGAGAATCGAGGACGGTTGCGCCACTGTAACGGGTTACAAGCTTCCATAGCCACTGAACGCGTCATGTTCGGGAAGGCGGAAGTGAGATTTGAAGCCCCAAGTCAGGATACCGGTTCCGTTGTGCTCGTCATGGCTCGTGCGAAAGCGCGGCCAGCTTCTCCGTCAAAGAGAAGGATGAGGCCAGCCTGTGAACTGATTTCACTGGGCCGTTGGATGCCTTCATTCTCCGTTTTGCCGGGGTCTGAAGATTTTTTATTTTCAGCCCCGTCACTGGTCTCCGAACTTGTAAAACTATTCCGCACCTTGAGTGCGGTTTCGACTCGAAGATCAGACCGTGAAAAAAATAAAATCATTCCTGCTGGCATTTGCCAGCCTTGCCGTTATCTGTTCCACGCAATCATCAGCCGCGACGATCGCGCAGGACTTCTCAGGCGATCCTTTTTCAGATGGCTGGCGTATATCTGGCGACACCAATTTGTTTCATTGGGACAAAACGAATCAAAATCTCCAGGTGACCTGGGATTCCTCCAGGCCGAACAGCTATTTTTATCATCCGCTCGGGACCGTTCTGGCACGCGACGATGATTTCAGCATCGGGTTTGACCTTTTTCTGAACGATATCATGAGTGGAAACGAACCTGGGAAGACCGGAGCGCTTGAAATCGGGATCGGCCTCTTCAACTTCATCGGTGCAACGAGGACGAATTTCATGCGCGGAGCCTTCGGCGGCGCTCCGAACGTCGTCGAGTTTGATTATTTCCCTGCCGGGTATTTTGAAGGCTTTGGTGACGTCGCGCCAACAACCACTGCGACGTTCGTCTCCAATAACGGCTTTGCCTATGCACCCACGATGTTTACGCCATACGTTCTGGCGTTGCCGACCAATCAGACCGTGCATGTCTCGATGAATTTTACGGGCAGCAACCAAACTCTCAGGCTTCTCGTCACGACAAACAGCGTTTCACTCGCCCAATTTCCGGACATCGTTCTGACTGATCCGAAAAGCGCGGCCTTTACCAGCTCCGATGATTTTCGCCTCGATGCATTCTCCATCAGCAGCTACAGCAGCGCGGGCGACGATTACGACTCTGTATTCGCTCACGGAACGATTGGAAACATTGTTGTCACAACACCGCCATTGGCGATCCAAAACCTCAAAGGGTCCTTTAGTAACAGTCTTTGGCAGGTTCAATTCAACGGCCGCACCAATTGGCAATATGCATTGGAACGAACCGTTGACTTGCAGTCCTGGTCGACGATTTCGGCACTAACAAATGGATCAATTGAAATAACGGTACTTTCCGAAACGAACTCGGTGAGTGATAAAGCATTTTATCGTGTCCGGGCCACACGTCCCTAGCATGTTGAAATCGGCAAGTATTTTATTCCGCGCCGCGTTTACGCTGGTCGAATTGCTGGTCATCATTTTGATGATCGGCATTCTCGCGGCGATGCTACTGCCTGCGTTAACCCGGAGTAAGGAGAGCGCTCGTCGTGTGGAGTGCGGCAGTAACTTGCGCCAGCTCGGTTTGGCCATTCACATGTATTGGGAGGACAATCGTGGTGATTGCTTCCGCTATACGACCGGACCGTCGGACGGCGGCCAGCTCTATTGGTTTGGCTGGATGGGGCCGGGCGCGGAAGGGGAGCGTTCGTTTAATCCGACGGTAGGGGTGCTCTATCCCTACCTTCAAGGTCGGGGCATTGAAGTTTGCCCTTCACTGAATTATCGGGGAAGTCAGTTCAAACTGAAGGCTGTGGGTGCGGCTTATGGTTACGGTTACAACCTCTCGCTTTCGAGTTCCAAAAATCTGCCGCCGCGAAACACCTCGCGTTTAAGCCATCCGGATCAAGTGATCGTGCTCGCCGATGCTGCACAGATAAACGATTTCCAGGCGCCCGCGTCGCGCGACCATCCCCTGATCGAAGAATTCTATTATGTCAGCACGAACGAAGCCACCGCCCATGTTCGTCACACCACCAAAGCAAATACTGTCTTCGGCGATGGACATGTCGATCGGGAAACCATGCGCCCGGGAACACTCGACCAGCGGCTTCCGTTCGAACAGGTTGGGATGCTCCCTGTTGAAAAACTTGTTCCGGATTGATCAAGCTCCAATATGCTCCCTGATCGTTTCAATGATTTTTTTCGTCCATCGTTCGAGAACCTCTCGATCGCGCCCTTCGACCAACAGGCGAGCCTTCGGCTCAGTGCCCGAATAGCGCAGTAATACTCTTCCTCCGCTCGGCTTGATTTCGGCTTCGGCCTGTTTCACGAGGGACAAAACACCATCGATTTCTTCAAACGGCTTTTTTTCGCGAACTTTGAGATTCGTGACCAATTGGGGGAAACGTGTCCAGGTGCGCGAGAGATGCGAAAGCAGCGCCTGTTTCGTTTTCATGATTTTGAGAATCTGGAGCGCTGAAACCAGGCCATCGCCCGTCGTGCTGTAATCGCCGAAGATCATGTGCCCGCTTTGCTCTCCACCGAAATTATAACCATTGCGCAGCATTTCATCGATGACGTTCTTGTCCCCGACTGGAGTGCGCACGACTTGTCCCCCTGCTCCATTGATCGCATGGTCAAGCCCCG
>JAQGOX010000099.1 GCA_028293365.1 Verrucomicrobiales bacterium
CGTCATGCTTAAGGAGCGGCGTAAACTGATTTTGGTCCCGCGCGAAACTCCTTTTAGCCTGATTCACATTAAGAATATGGAGCTTCTTCTGCTGGCAGGCGCAACGATCATGCCTGCAAATCCTGCATTTTACATGAATCCGACCACGATCGAAGAGGTGGTCGATACGGTTGTTTCCAGGATTCTGGATCACATTGGAATCCCCAACTCTCAAAGCCCGCGTTGGAAGGCGGAACTGGAGTAGCGCCTGCTATTCTGTAAGCTTCTTTCGTGCAGAAAAAAGTGGAACCGATTGAGACGGTGCGTCGTTGGGCTGAGTTTGTAAAACTATCCCATACGGTTTTCGCCCTTCCTTTCGCTCTTGGCTCAATGGTTGTGGCGTCGGCGGAGCACCGAGGCTGGCCCGGAGCGCGCATTTTTTTTCTGATCGTTGCCGCCATGTTTTGCGCCCGAACGTGTGCGATGGCGTTCAACCGTATAGTGGATCGACGATTTGATGCAGCGAATCCCCGGACTGCGACTCGACACCTTCCCACCGGTGCTATTTCCCTCACCAGTGCCTGGACACTTTGTGTCCTATCGGGCGCAGGGTTGGTCGGGGTCAGCTATTTCATTAATTGGATTTGTTTCGTGCTCTCACCGATCACAATTTTAGTGGTTTGCTTTTATTCGCTGACAAAGCGTTTCACCGACTTTACCCACGTTTATCTTGGAATCGCGCTGAGTCTGGCGCCGATCGGGGCGTGGCTTGCCGTTCGCGGAACTATTGGATTACAACCGGTTTTGCTCGGGTTGGCGGTCGTCTGCTGGTTGATCGGCTTCGATATTATTTATGCATTACAAGATTACGAATTTGACCGAAGCCATGGGTTGCATTCTCTTGTGGTACGGTGGGGCGTAGTGAATTCGCTGGGGGTTGCCTTTTTTGCCCATCTGGCGATGTGGATTCTGTTGACTGTGTTTGGATTGCTTTCTGGATTTCGGGTGACATATTTTGTCGGTCTGATCTTGATCCTTGGGAGTCTTGTGCTGGAGCATTGGCTGGCGAGGAGGCGGGGGTTAAAATGGATCCAGGTGGCGTTCTTTCGGCTGAATGCCTTTATTAGCGTGGTGTTTCTGGTGAGCACGATAGTCGCCGTGGTTTTTCCCGGTTTTCGCTTTAAGAGATGAATTTCATTTTAAAACAAAGTGCCTTGCGACCGATCTATGAGAAAGTTTCTCAGGGTGAGAGGATCGATATGGAAGGGGCCAATCAGCTTTTTCAGTCTCGCGATTTAAATGCTCTGGGATCTATTGCGGATCTGGTAACGCATCGCAAAAATCAGAATCGTGCCAGTTATATAATCAACCGTTACATTAATTATTCCAATTACTGCATCCTGAGTTGCCAGTTTTGCGCTTTCTCGCGCAAGAAAAGGGACGCGGATGGTTTCCAATTGTCGATTGAGGAGATTGTGCAGAAAGCCCGCGAGGCGCTGGCCGTGGGGATTACCGAATTGCACATTGTAGGCGGCCTTCATCCCAACCTTCCATTCAGCTATTATCTGGAGATGCTGGTGGCGTTGCGGTCCCTCGACTCCACGCTGCAATTGAAATGTTTTACCGCCATCGAAATTCTTCACCTGGCGTGGTTATCCAAAAAATCTGTCAAAGAAGTACTGGTCGAATTGCGCGCGGCGGGACTTAACTCTTTGACGGGGGGAGGGGCGGAGATCTTTCGGAAAGAAGTGCGCTCTCAAATCGCCCGAGGTAAAGAGTCCGCGGCTGAATATCTCGATGTGCATAGAACGTGGCACCTGCTGGGCGAACGCAGCACTTGCACCATGCTTTTTGGGCATTTGGAAACTTTGGAAGATCGTGTCGATCATTTGCGCCAACTGCGTGAATTGCAGGATGAAACCCATGGTTTCGTCGGATTCGTGCCGCTCCCTTTTATGCCCGAGAATAATCGAATGGGGATTAAAACAGCACCCACGGGGTTCGATTGTTTGCGTACTATCGCGATCAGCCGGATTTTCCTGGATAATTTCGACCACATAACAGCGTATTGGGTCGGGATGGGCTTGAAACTGGCGCAGGTTGCGTTGAATTACGGGGCCGATGATCTGCACGGAACAATTCTCGAGGAGAAAATATTTCACATGGCGGGCGCTTCGACTCCGCAATTGCAGACTGAGCTGGAAATGGTGCGAGCCATCCGTGAAACCGGACGAGTGCCAGTTCAAAGAAACACATTTTACGAGCCGCTCAAGACGTGGCCAAGTTTCGGATCGGAGAAATCCAATTCTCGATCGAGTGGTACCACCGCCGAAATGATCGCAGCCAAATAATTGAAATAGTTATGAATGGCTCTGAACCGTTTCCGAAACTTCGATTGGCTCCTCCTGAAAGCCCGGAAGAATTGGCCCGACGCTATGAACGGGAGCAGCGCGCAGTTTCAGTTAGTCGAGAGAGGGCTTTGGAAGAGTCCACATTGGTCCCCTTTCGGGTTGGTTCGGTTCCCTATCTCAATGCAGTTCCGTTAACGCGCGGACTCGAAGACGAAATCATTTTTGCACCTCCTTCGCAACTGGGGGAAATGCTTCGTAACGATGAATTGGAGGCGGCGCTTGTCAGTGTCACGGAAGTCCTGTTCAACGATCGCTATAATATCCTCGACGGAATAGCAGTGGCCAGTCTGGGAGAGGTGAAAAGCGTTTATTTGGCCCATCGAAAACCGATCGAATCTGCTATCGAGATTTATTGCGATACGGCCTCTCTTACGAGCGTCAATCTTCTGCGCGTACTACTGGCGGAGCGGGGGTTGCACCCACGTTTTGTTCCACTGGCCAGTTATGAACGCGATCAGTTGCCTGATTTCGTTCTCCTTATCGGCAATCCGGCAATTGATTATATTCGCGGTCCCACGACCCATGATATCTGGGATCTTGGCGCGGCCTGGTTCGAGCTCACTCAACTCCCGTTCGTTTATGCTGTTTGGGCGTTGCGCCGCGGGCTTGACGACCTGGTGCTACGGCAGAAACTCCGTGAAGCGCGTGACTTCGGACTGGATACGCTGGATCATATCGTCGCGAGTCGCGAAGAATACGATCTGGATTTTCGTCGAGATTACCTGGAATGGCATATCCATTACCATCTCGGCGCGGACGAAAAGCGCGGCTTGGCCAGATTCGTCGAACTACTGCGACGGCACAACACGAAGCGGGTCTACGACCCAGTCTTCGTGCGCTGAATCAGGCGTTTTAAACGTTAAATTTAAAAAGTAACACGTCGCCATCTTTCACGACGTATTCTTTTCCTTCCATGCGGTATAATCCTTTTTCCCGCGCAGCCGCCACAGAGCCGCATTTTACGAGATCATCGTAGGCGACTGTTTCGGCCTTGATGAAACCGCGTTCAAAATCACTATGAATGACACCCGCAGCTTTCGGTGCTGTATCGCCATTGTGTATTGTCCAGGCGCGCGCCTCCTTCTCACCCGCTGTGAAGTAAGTGCGCAGACCGAGGAGGTGATAGGTTGCCCGGATTAAAGCGCCCACTCCAGATTCCTGCACCCCGAGTTCCTTGAGGAACTGTCCCGCTTCTTCCGCGGAGAGATCAATAAGATCGCTCTCGATCTGCGCACTGATCACAACAGTTTCGCAGGAATGATGAGTGCGAGCGTAATCGCGAACTCGTTGTATGTGCGGGTTCTTTTCCGCGTCCGCTAATTCTGATTCTTTGACATTGGCGGCAAAAATCGTGGGTTTGTCTGTCAATAAGTAGAATCCACGGGAAATGATTTGGTCTTCCGGAGTCAATTCCACGGTGATTGCCGGTCTTCCATCGTTCAGATGCGGTTCCAGCTTTTTGAGCACTTCTTGCTCAGCGATCGCAGTTTTATCCCCACGCTTGGCGTCCTTCGCTCCTTTTTCGATGCGTTTTTGAACGGCTTCCAAATCTGCAATCACCAACTCCGTGGTAACAATCTCAATGTCACGAACAGGATCGATTGACCCCGTAACGTGGTGAATGTTTTCGTCTTCGAAGCAACGGACCACTTGCACGATTGCGTCCACTTCGCGAATGTGGCTTAAAAATTTATTCCCGAGACCCTCGCCCTGCGCGGCTCCTTTGACCAGACCGGCAATATCGACGAATTCCACTGCGGCCGGAATCAGAACGGCCGTTTTCGCGATCTTTGCAAGGACCTCAAGGCGTGGGTCCGGAACAGTGACAATGCCGACGTTTGGGTCGATGGTGCAGAATGGATAATTGGCGGCTTCCGCTTTGCGCGTGCGCGTGACCGCGTTGAAGAGGGTTGATTTCCCAACGTTGGGCAGACCGACGATTCCAGCTTTTAACATAGTTCAGATACTTGAAAAACGCCGCAAAGTTACGGGGCAAGAGGGTGCCTAACAAGCGGTAAATGACACGATACGGTGGGGCAGAGGTATATTACCGAAAAAACGCTAAACGGGGGGGCGTGGTTTAACTTGCGCGCTGCCGGTCTGGCGTCATAAACTGGATTCACGTTAGTACGGGGCGCGACCTGGCACTTCGGTGTGCTGAAGCGTCCCTGGTTTGGCCCGATGAGTGCGTTGGCTATGAAGCATTATTTGGATTTTGAGAAACCGATCGTCGAGCTCCAGCGGAAACTTGATGATCTGAAAAAACATCCTGAGACCCACTCGATGGGCATTAGTTTCGAAGAGGAAATCGAGCAAATCGAACGCAAGATCGAAGAAACGCGCCGCGCTATTTTTACCGACCTGTCCTCATGGGAACGGGTCCAACTGGCGCGACATCCCAAACGTCCTTTTGCGCTCGATTATTTCAGATTGGCTTTCACTGGTTTTTCCGAAATTCATGGGGATCGACTCTATTCCGATGATAACGCCATGGTGGGCGGTTTTGCGGAATTGGAGGGGCAAAAAGTGATGGTGATCGGCACTCAAAAAGGGCGCGAAACGAAAGAGAATATCAAGCGGAATTTTGGTTCCGCACATCCGGAAGGATATCGTAAAGCCTTGCGCCTAATGCGGATGGCAGAAAAATTCGGCTTGCCCATCATCAGTTTGATCGATACCGCCGGTGCCTACCCAGGAGTCGGCGCCGAGGAGCGGCACATCGCCGAAGCAATCGCCGTCAATTTGCGCGAGATGATGCTTTTTGAGGTTCCCTCCATTGCCATTGTGATTGGCGAAGGCGGCTCGGGTGGCGCACTGGGCATCGGAGTTACGGACCGAGTGCTTATATTGGAGAACGCTTATTATTCCGTTATCAGCCCTGAGGGCTGTGCGGCGATTCTTTGGAAGGACCGCAGCGCTGCTCCGCGCGCTGCAGAGGCGTTGAAAATCACCGCGCGCCAATTGTTCGAGCTCGGGTTGGTCGATCAAGTTGTGCCGGAACCGCTCGGAGGGGCTCATAATGATATCGAAGCGACAGCCGCCTCCGTTCGGAAATTACTCGTAAAACAGTTGGATGACCTGCGCAAGCTTTCCACCTCCGAACGGCTTCGTCTGCGCTATGATAAATATCGGGCTTTTGGACATTTCATCGAAAAGCAGGCATCGGCCGCCTGATATAGGCAATTCACATCAAAATGCTTTATCCCTTTACGTTTGACCCGATCTTCAAAGAACGGATCTGGGGGGGGCAAAATCTTAAACGGCTTTACGGAAAGGATTTGCCCCCGAATGTGCCGATTGGTGAGTCCTGGGAGATTGTGGACCGCCCCGAGGCAGTCAGCCTGATCAACAATGGACCATATAAAGGGAAATCCCTGCGCTGGCTCGTAGAAAATCACGGAGCGGAACTGCTTGGATCCTCGTCCGCATTGAATGGTCGTTTCCCATTGCTGATTAAGATTCTCGACGCGGAAGAGAAACTTTCCCTGCAGGTCCATCCGCCCGCGGTGATCGCTTCGAACATGGGAGGAGAGCCGAAAACCGAGATGTGGTACGTGACAGAGGCCCGGCAAGGAGCTGAATTATTTGTTGGTTTGAAGCAGGGAACGACGAGGTCTCAATTCGAAGCCCAAATCAGGGATGGTTCTGTGAGTAATTGTTTTCATCGCCTTTCAGTAGAGCAGGGGGATTCGATGTTTCTGCCCAGCGGGAGAGTGCATGCGATCGGTGGTTCGGTAGTGATATTTGAAGTGCAACAGAATTCGGATACGACTTACCGGGTATTCGATTGGAATCGCGTTGATGTCAACGGCAAACCTCGAGAGCTGCACATTGATCAGTCATTGCGCTGCATCGATTTCGATGATTTTGAACCAGAACTGGTGAAAGCAAACCACGCCCTTTCGCAGCAGATTTTGGTAGACGACGACCTCTTCCAGGTGGCGACTCGAAAAGGAAATGACCGGCAAGAAATCGATTTGAGAGGTTCTTTTGCAATCATCGGAGGCATCTCTGGCGAGATACGTATCAATAGTTCTGAACCGTCAGTCAGGCTGGGGGCGGGAGAGTTTTGTCTGGTACCCTCGACTGTCGGCTCGGTGGATTTAGAAAAAACTTCAGATTCAGAATTTCTCTGGATTACAGCGGGAGACGAACAGGCTCGGCGCACCAAGCCATGAACCCGTTTTGGAAGCGATGGCTGGTTATGACAATTGGCGTGATGGTCGCCGCGCGCATTGTCCCGGGAATCACTTATGAATCTTTGGGCTGGCTGGTGTTCGCCTCGTTGTTGCTCGGCATTTGCAACGCCGTTCTACGTCCTATCCTTACATTGCTGGCATTGCCCCTGGTGATATTGACTCTCGGTTTCTTCATTTTAATCATTAACGCCCTTCTACTTTATTTCGTCGGCGGCATCCTGGCCCCGCATTTTCGAATTGCGGGATTTGGCTCAGCATTTTGGGGTTCGCTCGTGATCGGTTTTGTCTCCTTTTTTGTGAATCGGGTAATAAAAGATGACAAACCACCGGGTCCGACAAATCCTCCCGCTCCCCCATCCCAGAAGCCGGATTTGGGCAAAGGGCCCGTGATTGACGTATAACCTTTAGGTCAGTCCGATGGCCCCGATCGGTCGCATTGGTCCATGAAACTGGTTCTTCAGAATTTCCGATGGGCTCGCAGGAATATCCGTGATTGTAATTGCAAGACCGTTCGTCAATTTCTCCCCGGAACCGGGTCGCAGAAAAGCCAGATTGGATAGCCCGTTCAAGTTTGTTGAATCCACCGGGTTGGTCCTTTTTCAAACTAGGTAAGAATTCCTTTTACTACTTCTCCATGCACGTCGGTAAGACGAAAATCCCTGCCTTGGAAGCGGTAGGTCAATTTCTCGTGGTCGATTCCGAGGCAATGGAGTGTGGTCGCGTTCAGGTCGTGGATGTGAACCGGATTTTCCGCCACGTTGTAGCAGAAATCGTCTGTTTGCCCGTAGCTGATTCCAGGTTTTATTCCCCCGCCTGCCATCATGACTGAGAAGCATCGGCCATGGTGGTCCCGGCCATAATTCGCCTTCTCGATCTTTCCCTGGCTATATACCGTGCGACCAAACTCACCGCCCCAAATGACCAGGGTGTCGTCCAGCAATCCGCGGGTTTTAAGGTCCTTGATTAAGGCGGCACTGGGCTGATCGGTATCCTTGCATTGTTCCCGGATGCGTTCGGGCAGATTGCTGTGCTGATCCCAGCCACGATGATAAAGTTGGACGAAGCGCACGTCCCGTTCCGCCATTCTACGGGCTAACAGGCAATTATAGGCGAAGCTTCCGGGTTTTTTCACGTCCGGTCCGTAAGAATCGAGCACCGACTGTGGTTCTTTGGAAATGTCGGTAAGGTCTGGGACTGATGTCTGCATGCGAAATGCCATTTCGTACTGTGAAATACGGGCATTGATTTCCGGGTCACCGGCGGTTTGAAATTCTTTCGCGTTTAGTTTAGCAAGACCATCGAGCATCCGACGCCGCGTCTTCGAATTGATTCCCGGTGGATTCGAAAGGTAGAGCACTGGATCGCCAACGCCCCGGAAATTCACCCCTTGATGTTCGGAAGGAAGAAATCCCGAACCCCAGAGGCGTGTATAAAGCGGTTGGTCGCTTTCTTTGCCGCTCGAAATCATAACGATGAACGCGGGCAGGTTCTGGTTGACGCTTCCGAGGCCGTAGCTGAGCCACGCACCCATGCAGGGACGGCCTGGTTGTTGAAAACCGGTCTGGATAAATGTGATGGCGGGATCGTGGTTGATCGCTTCCGTGTTAACCGTTTTCACGACGCAAACGTCGTCCATTACTTCAGCAATGTGGGGAAGCAATTCGCTAACCCAGGCACCCGACTTTCCGTGCTGATTGAATTTAAACAGCGATTTAACGACCGGGAACGAACTTTGACCGGAGGTCATGCCTGTCAGTCTCTGCCCCATCCGCACGCTTGCAGGTAATTCCGTGTTGTGCAACTTCTCCAGGCCCGGCTTGTAATCGAACATGTCGATTTGAGAGGGACCACCCGCCATGAACAGGTAAATCACCCGTTTGGCTTTGGGGGCAAAATCAGTTTTCCCAAAAACCCGTCCGCCCGCTGTTTCATCCGCAAATGCTGAAAATAGATTCGGATTTAGCAGTGAGCCGAGGGCTGCTGCGCCAATTCCCATCGCCCCGCGTCCGAAGAAATGACGCCGGGTCATTAACAAACTTTTTTCACGTAATGGATCCATAAGAATAGTGTCAGCTCTTTGTGACGGTTTCGTCCAGGTTCAGGATCATGCTCGCTATGGTCGTCCAGGCCGCCAGTTCGCTATCACTGGATTCTCCTTTGGCTTTGAAATCACCAACTGTCAGCAACTCCGCCGCGGAAGTTTCGTCCTTTGCGTAGTCGGTCAACTGCCTGCCTAAAATATCCAGCAACACTTTGGACTCTTCTGGTTTTGGATTCCGAGCTGTAGCCAATCGGAATGCGTAGGCGATGCGGTCCTTGTCGTTCTTTCCGCCGTGCAAGATAATCCGTTGAGCGAATGCACGCGCGGATTCGACGAACTGCGGATCATTCATCAGAACCAGTGCCTGCAGAGGTGTGTTCGTTCGAGGTCTCCGCACGACGCAATACTCGCGTGTCGGTGCGTCAAAAATCATCATGTTGGGTGGCGGGCTTTGGCGCTTCCAATTCGTGTATAAGCTGCGTCGGTATTCTTTATCCCCCTTATCGGGTACATAACGTTGCGCATTGTTGTAGGAAACCGCTTCCCATAGGCCGGGTGGTTCGTAAGGTTTTACCGACTTGCCGCCTTCTTTTTCAACGAGCAATCCGCTGACTGCAAGGACGCTATCCCGGATCGTTTCGCCGTCGAGACGGAACCTGGGTCCGCGCGCCAGTAAACGGTTTTCTGGATCCTGCTTATAAAGTTCGGGAGTTATGTGTGACGATTGACGGTAGGTCGCGGAGGTGACCATCAATCGCTGCATGTGTTTAACATCCCAGCCGCTCGCGATGAATTCCGTTGCGAGCCAATCCAGTAACTCTGGATGTGAGGGGCGTTCTCCCTGCACTCCAAAATCCTCGGCGGTCTTAACGATTCCAACTCCGAAAAACTGCTGCCAGAGCCGGTTAACGTTCACTCGCGCGGTCAACGGGTTTACAGGATCGACCAGCCATTTGGCAAGGCCAAGGCGGTTGGTAGGCGCTCCCGAGGGCAATGGAGGGAGAATGGCGGGGACTCCCGGTGTTACTTTTTCACTTTTCTTGTCGTATTCACCGCGCATCAAAATAAAAGTATCGCGCCGGGTACCCATTTCCTTGGCGATCATCGTCACTGGAATGGCTTCGCTCAATGCCTTGTCTTGTTCGCGCAACCTCTCGACATTCGAAAATAAATCACGCAATTCCGGTGACGCGATGCGCCGGTAATAATTTTGAATGCCTTTTTGATCGCCTTCGGAGGTCGTCGCCGTAGCGGCGAGGATGGTAGCGAGATGGGCTGGCAATGGATCATGTTCGTCCGGTTCAGCATTAAAACTGAAACTGGAACCGCCCACCTGGTTTACCATTTTAACGAGAAATGTGTTCTCGCCTTCTCTCAATGCGGCTTTGACTCGGAGATATCCATCGTATGCCTCGGAAGGAGTTGCTCTCTCGGCCACTAGTTTTCCGTTCAACCAAACTTTGAAAATCTCGTCGGCGCGAATCGTAAATTCAATCGGTCGCGCAACCGTTGATTTCATTTTTTCATAAAGGTAGTAAACGCCGTGTACGCCGTGCAGTTCGTCGACAATCGTATGCGTTTTGCCATCATTAAAGTCATTGTGGGCCTGCCACTTGTTTTCGTCGCGCACTCCGGGATAAGTTTTCTTTAAGTCCACCTCTTTTTCGGGCGGATATTCGGTTGCATATCCCGTTTGATTATCTTCCGCCGGAAAAGGACCAATCAATTGCCAGGTGGCATCTTTCGCCGGGTTGAGCAGAGCCACCAATTCATCGTTTCGAGCAGCGCTCAAACGATAATGGCCCAGGCTTTGACGATTCGAGCTCGCTTCGAAGTGCAGCTTAAGGCGGAGTTCTGCGTTCGCGTCGACTTTGAGTGGTTCTCCGAGGCGAAAAACAGCCACGTGAGGTTTCGACACAGAGTTCGTTTCCGGGCTCCATGCAGTTTCTGATTTTCCATCGACAGCTCGTCCCACATCAGCGTCTTTATCTGCAGAATCAGTGGTCGTTTGGGCGAATTTGATCTTTTGGGGATCGCTTGCTTTGCCGTTCGTATCGTAGCGAACCAGTTCCGCTTCGAATTCGGAAAGTCGAAACCGTCCATCATCAGTATAGCCAGCTCCTTTTTGGGGTAAAGATTCGTGGGGCAAAGATTCAAGTCTTAAAGCCGCAAGTCTGCCAGGTTCCAACTTGACCGTAAGTTCGTGGACGTCCTTATCCGGGATTTCTCCACCGGCAAAGATGGTCTTATCGTCCAGCAATTTTAAGGCAGCGCCATGAGTTGATTTCAAGACTTCCGGAGTCAGGGAAGTCCAATTGGATGCCAATCGTTCGTGCCACTTTGCGGTCCACTCGAGTTGACTCTTATCGACGTCGGGAATGGGGCCGTCGAGTTTCGCCTGGCCATCGGAAATTTTCTTTTTCAACTCGGTTTCGAGCTTCGCCTGATCCGGAGTGGGCAAAGCCATATACGGGTCGGGTTTCGGCTGGTTTCCATCCATAATGGACTCGTCCATGTTATTGAAAAACGCAGCCATCTTGTAGTACTCCTGCTGGGTGATCGGATCGTATTTATGATTGTGGCAACGGCAGCAGGTGAAAGTTAAGCCCATGAACATGGTCGAGGCTGTCTCGGTGCGATCGAACATGTATTTGGCCTGATACTCTTCAACAATGGCTCCGCCTTCACCCGTCGTCATATTGCAGCGCAGGTAACCGGATGCGATTTTTTGTTCAGGTGTCGCATTCGTGAGCAGGTCGCCTGCGAACTGATCGATGGTGAACTGATCGAATGGAAGATTTTTATTGAATGCGTTGATTACCCAATCACGCCATTTCCACATGCTGCGTTCCGAATCAATATGGTACCCGTGAGAATCGGCATAACGCGATGCGTCCATCCAGTAACGAGCCATGTTTTCTCCGTATCGTGGCGAACTCAGCAATCGATCCACGACTTTTTCGTAGGCTTTTGGTTTTTTATCGGCCAGGAACGCATCCAGTTCTTCCGTAGTGGGAGGAAGGCCGGTTAAATCAAACGTGACCCGGCGCAGCAAAGTGGTTTTGTCTGCTTCGGTCGATGGCTTCAACTTTTGGGACTCGAGTTTAGCCTCAACAAATTGATCGATTTCATTGCGGGCCCATTTTTTATCCTTGATCTCTGGAAGCGCAGGGCGTTCCGGTTTTTCAAATGCCCAATGGTTCTGCCACTTCGCCCCTGCAGCGATCCAGCGACGCAACGTTTCTTTTTGTTCGGCCGAAAGTTTTTTACCGCTTTTCGGAGGCGGCATCAGGTCATCTTGGTCTTTGGCATTGATTCGATCGATCAATTTGCTCTTGCTCGGATCTCCCGGTACGATGGCGAATTCGCCATCCTTGTTTGCCCGCAAAGCACCTTCTTTGAGATCGAAGCGCAGTTTCGCCTTCCGCTTCGCGTCGTCGGGGCCATGGCAGGTGAAGCAATTGTCGGAAAGAATCGGCCGGATATCGCGGTTGAATTCTATTCCGGGCGCGGGTTTGCTGGCGGTTGGGGCCGCTTTTGCAGCGATCAAGCTGGAGGCGATACCCAGGCAAAACGCAATTTTTCGAATGTTAACCATGTGATTGATAATGATGCGCAAGGATTCGAGTCCATTCTCCCGCGCATCTTGATTTTGGGCAACCCATTTTTGATGAACATTCTGCGCGGACTGCCTCCAATATTATACGAATTTTCGTGCGGTTTTATTCAGGCGAGGTTCGGTCCGGTGCCCCCGTTGATCTTTTGGTTGCCTGTTTTCAAGCGAGGCCGTGATCGACGTCCGGACCGCGGCTAAATGCTTCACCGGAGTTCGATCTTTTCTGGGAAGCCAGGGCAAATATCGGAGGTCTTGGCATGCATTAAGTTTTCCGCGCGATAGAAGCTCATCGATCCGGATTTTGAACAGATCCATACCTCGCGAGCTCCAGCGTCAAAATACAATATTTTTTTTTCGTCGATTTCCGCCTTCGTATTGCCCGGAGATAAAACTTCGACGCAGATTTCCGGTGCCCGGTGAAAACATACCCGGTTGCCCAGTTTTTCCAGGCATTCTGCGGATGCCCAGGCCACATCGGCCGCTTTCACTCCGTCAGATGTGGAAACTGGACATTCGGTCAGGACTCGACCGTGAGATAAAAACTGTCGCAGGCGGAATACGATTTCGGCTTGTAAGCCGCCATGACCCGGCGCAGGCGGTGGGCTCATAATTATATGGCCATGGCGATCGGTCTCGATCCGGCCCTCTATCTTTGCGAGTTCCGGGTCGCTAACCAGTTCAGCCCAGCGACGCAGGTTAAAACCACTTTGCGCTGCGTGCGATGGTAGCTCAATAGTCACCGTTGCCATGATGCAAGGCTAATCCTTTCCGCGGCTCTCAGTCAATCGGCGCGCGCGGAGCGGTTTCAATCTCATCGTTGTCCTGCGGGCTTGGTTCGGTCTAAAGTTGAGCATCTTGAAACGGATTGCTGTTTTAAATGTCGTCGGCCTTTGTGAATCGTTGCTCGGCGAGAATACGCCGGCGATCAATTCGTTTTTGGCGAATCGTTCCAAAGCCGTTATTGAACCGGCTTTCCCCGCCGTGACCTGCACGGCGCAATCGAATTATCTAACCGGGCAGCTTCCCTCAGCGCATGGAGTTGTCGCCAACGGTTGGTACCATCGCGAGATGGCAGAGGTCCAGTTCTGGAAGCAATCAAACCATTTGGTATCGGCGCCAAAGATTTGGAACGATCTCCGCGCCGAATACGGGTCCAAATTCACCTGCGCCAAGCTTTTCTGGTGGTATAACATGTACGCGAGTGTCGATTTTTCGATTACTCCGCGGCCGATGTATCCGGCGGACGGTCGAAAGGTATTCGATATCTATACTCATCCACTTTGGCTGGGTGAAAAACTTAAATCGGATCTTGGCGACTTTCCGTTTCCGGCTTTCTGGGGGCCTGCCGCGGGCATCGATTCACCTCAATTTTCCAGCGATGCGGTTTCGAAATGGATTGCTGCTTCAGCGCGGTGGGTTGAGGAAAAGCATTCGCCGACCCTTTCCCTGATTTATCTACCGCACCTTGATTACAATCTTCAGCGTAAAGGTCCAAATGATCCTGCGATTGCCAGGGATGTGTGTCAGATCGATACGATTGTGGGTGAATTGCTTGAGTTCTTTAAACAGCGTGACGTCGAACCGCTCATTCTATCCGAGTATGGCATTACTCCAGTTGATCGTGCGATTCACCTCAACCGCATTTTCCGCAAGAAAAACTGGATTGCGATTAAAACTGAGCTTGGCCTCGAGCTCCTGGACGCCGGGGCGAGCAAAGTCTTCGCTGTCGCCGATCATCAGATTGCACATGTCTATGTCAACGATCTTTCGCTCATTGAAGCCGTCCGCGAGACCCTGGAGAAAGTCGACGGGGTGCAGACCGTGCTGGGATCGAAAGAGAAGGCCGCAGCGGGCATCAATCATCCCAGGGCAGGAGACCTCATTGCAATCGCCGA
>JAQGOX010000134.1 GCA_028293365.1 Verrucomicrobiales bacterium
GCGCCAATCGCCGGTTCCATCGCAAGCCGTTAGCTTTGACCGGTGAAAAACCTGGTTTGCTTTGCAGTTAAGGAAGAGGCGCAATTTTTCATGCCGGATTCCGGAACTGAAGTTCTCATCACCGGGATGGGTTCGGAAAACGCACGGGCTGCAATTTCGAAATACTTTGAATCAAAGAGGCCTGCACGCGTAATCACCGCCGGATTTGCGGGTGGTCTTGATCCCACTCTTGAATTAGGGGCGATTGTGTTTAACTCTCAAGACGCCTCGCTGGCAAAGGCCCTGCAAAATCAGGGGGCTCGCGGTTGTAATTTCCTATTCACAGAATCAGTCGCGGTTACCGCGGATCAAAAAAAGCAACTGCGACTCAAGTCAGGCGCTGATGCCGTGGAGATGGAATCGCACGCAATCGCTGAGGTTTGTCGCGAAGCCCACATTCACTGCAGTATTGTCCGCGTCATTTCCGATACATCGATGGAAGATCTTCCGCTCGATTTCAATCGAATCATGACTTCGAACAAGCGGATCAGTATCATAAAGCTTGCACTCCAAATCATTAGATCGCCCGCGAAAATCCCGAAACTGATTCAGTTTCGGAAGAAAACTATTTTCGCCGCGAAGCAACTTGGAGCCGCCCTGGATGCGGCTACTGCGATGGCGCGGTAATAGCGGGCGGGGACAGGGCACTTTTCCGCTCCTTGACCTTCTCGCTATAAGTGATGAGCGCCGCGCCGGCCATCATCAGAAAGACTCCCGCCCAACGTGCGGACGAAACCTGCTCATGCAAAAACACTTTTGCAGCAAACGTGGTAAGCACTAAGCCGAGCGCGCTCAACGGCCAAACAAAGCTGATATCCGCCTGGGCCATGAGTGTTATCATGCCTGCGAAAAACAACGTCTCGAAAACCATTCCGATCAGAATAAACCGATTGGTCGCCCCTCGTCCGATCAATCGAGCCACCTCGGAAACTGAAACCCGCTTCACTTCGCCGATTTCTTTCAAGCCTTTGCTCAATAAAACCACTCCGATTGCCTCGAGCGAAAGCGCGATGAGCATGATGATAATTAGTTTGGTCATAACAAATCCTGGTACCGAATTAACTCAATATTTCGCGCCGTCACCGCCTGGCGAACCCGGGGGCTGATCAGGGCCTCAAATTCATTCCTGAATTGGTCGGTGGACGGATGTGAGAAAAGCTCCGAAATTCCGTCCGGCAAACAATCGAGCAGTCGCAATACATAATCTTCGCCCGCCAGCGCGTTTTGCAGCAAACCAAAAACCCGGTCGGTATGTTTTATCTGCCTCTGCGCCAACAGCGGCGCCGCGCGCCTCGAAAGCAACGAAAAGATTAGAGCATGACTCAACCGATAAAACCAGCGTCCGCCCGCAATACGGAGATTCAATGGGAGCGGATCCGATGTCAGCCGAATGGTTTTGATCCCCCAGGTGTCCGCATTTCGCAGGAGGATCTTTAGAACGGTGGGATGTAAATGAAAATGCAAATGCCCGTTCACATGGTCGAGCGGCAAACCAGTCGCACGAAATCTCGCAAATTGCGCTGAAATCTCGCGTTCGAGCTGGGGGTATAGGTCGCGGCCGAAAAAATAACGGGTCCCCGCCACTGCCGGATTCTCGCTAAATCGATTACCGGAAGATAACAGTCCCGGTATGTCGCCGGAACTCAGGGCCGCGGCACCACAAATAAGTGACAGGTGCAGTCCCACGCCAAGAGCTGGGTTATTGCGCGCGAGTTTGGCCGCTTCTTCCGCCGCCGATTCGTTCACCATCAGACTGCCAGTCGTTAGAATCCCACTTCGATGTGCCGCAACGACAGCCTCATTAATTGAGGCGGACCGACCAAAGTCATCCGCATTGACGATCAGGCGTTTGATCACGCGATGCTTTGGCCTCAAGCGACGCCGTAATTCGGAACCAGCGCGCCCGTTGAGGCCCGGTACCACGTCCGCATTATCAGAAACGCCTTTTGCGCCTTGTTCAGACGCGTTTCCTCGTGGTCGAACACATTAAATCGTCGCGCCTCCAGCTTGCACAATAATCCCCAATAAACCGAGCCCATCAATTCCGCAGTGGACATGGAACGACGATCAACTTGAGGTAATGCCTTTCTCGCACGGGAGTAAAAAGTCTTCGCTCGATCGGCCATCGATTTCGCAAGCCGCTCGTAACGGTCGGAATAATGTCCGGAGAGAATTTCTTCCTGCGAAACATTGAATCGAGCCAGTTCCGAGAGTGGCAAATAGATTCGGCCTCGATCTGCATCGGTTCTCACGTCCCGAAGTATATTTGTGAACTGCAATGCCTTCCCGAGCTCAATCGCGTATTCCTTGCAACGCGGATCGGTATATCCAAATATCTCGATGCTCAATAATCCCACCACCGACGCCACCCGGTAACAGTACTGCTCGAGCCGTTCATAGGATTCGTAGCGTTGAATATCAAGATCCATCTCGACTCCTTTGAGCAACTCATCAAAAAGTTCAAATGGAAGCCCGTAGGCCTTGATCGCATACTGTAACTCTCGATTCACCGAATATTCGGGAGTTCGTCCCCGATAAGCCTGTGATAAATCCTGCCGCCACAGTTCTAAAGCAGCGCGCCTCCTTGCCACCGGCACGCTCTCATCATCCGCTACATCGTCGACCTCCCGGCAAAAAGCATACAGCGTGGACATTCCCGCTCGTTTTTCCTTCGGCAAAAGGATAAACGCAAGGGCCAGATTTGAAGCGCTTTTGCGCGTGATCGTCTCGCTGACTTGCATGTCAGGACTCGGGGGTGGTTTCCGCTCGATTCGCAGCAGTGGGTA
>JAQGOX010000146.1 GCA_028293365.1 Verrucomicrobiales bacterium
TTCCCACTTAAGAATGCGGTGCGCTCGCCGATAGTAACGGTAATGCTGACAGAAGCGCCTCCAAGTATTGCCAAGCCACTCTCCCGTCGAGAAATCGAAGAACGTATCACGCGATGCTGTCGTTTACCTTCATTGCGGAGCATCGACACCGCATTGCGCGACCTGCTGAATGCTGACCAGCGGTACACAAGCCAGATTTCCGAAATCATTCGACGTGATCCAAGCCTTTCCGCCCGACTCTTGCGATTGGTAAACTCTGTATACTACGGATTGACCACCCCAGTCACCAGTATTGAAGAAGCGGTGTTCTACCTGGGAGTACGACAAATCAGACAGTTGGCGATGGTTACGCCCGTAATCGAAGATTTTCAAAAGATAACCGGTAAAACCGCATTTGCATGGCGCCTGTTCTGGCAGCACTGTATTGGCACAGCCATTCTGACTCGCGAGGTGCTCTCCTGCATTGAAACACCCTCTCACGAGCTGGACTACCTCGCGGGCCTTTTGCACGATGTGGGTAAAATTGTGATTGCGGCGGCGTTTCCCGAACATTTTCATGCGATTTACAGCAACAGCGAGGCCCCCGCCTCGCCCCAGGTCGAAGAGAGCCTTCTCGGCATGAATCATGCCGAAATAGGAGCGATCTATCTTAAAAATCACAATTTGCCGGGAGTATTGATCGAGAGTACCCGTTTTCATCATGAGCCTCACTTGGCCAAAGCCGACGTTGGCATAGTCGCCGCGGTTCAGATTGCCGACCTGCTGGTCCGGCATGCAGGCATTGGCTCCACGGTTAATGACCAGACAATCGAAGAGAAGGATTGGTTGGAATCAACCGGCTGGAATATCTTATTTCCAGGCGACGTGCAGGAAAGCAGTTTCGCTCGCGCAAACCTTAAACGAAGCCTGGAACGACTGCCGAGCATCCTTGAAGGCTTGGTTTGACCTGAATGGCGGGTATGATCCAGCCGATTCCGTTCGATATGCAAACCGGTCAGGACGGAAGTTCGCCGCTATTTTCACATTCCCGATATTTGGTTAATCGGCTCTCGACAAGGCCCCCAAATGATTAAGGTTCTTGTCATTGATGACGACGATTTATTTCGCCCAATCGCTTGTTTGATCCTCAAAAAAGGCGGGATGGAAACAATTGAAGCGATCAATGGAAAAACCGGCTTCGCCCTGGCACGCGCAACCATTCCAGACCTGATCCTGTGCGACATCACCATGCAAGGTCAGGACGGGTTGTCGTTATTATCTGACTTTCGCAACGATAGCATCCTAAGGGATATTCCGTTTATCCTGATGACAGGCATCACGGATCCGGAAACGATGCGCGAAGGAATGGCCCGTGGCGCGGATGATTTTCTCCTTAAACCGTTTTCGGCGGAAACGTTGATCACCGCAGTCAAAGTCCGCCTGGGCAAACATAACGCCCTGCGCCATGAGGCGTTGGAATCGAAATCGCGCCTGGTTACAATTCTTGAGGCAACTCCAGACTTCATTGGAATTATCACCGTTGAGGGGATATTGCGGGAACTGAACGCAGCAGGCCGTCGCATGCTCGGATTGAATCGGGAAGAATCGGCA
Organism: Verrucomicrobiales bacterium; assembly: GCA_028293365.1. GTDB lineage: Bacteria > Verrucomicrobiota > Verrucomicrobiia > Limisphaerales > SXQI01 > JAQGOX01. The sequence goes on from JAQGOX010000146.1 coordinate 1,591, forward strand.
GGCATCATGCGCATGTCCGATTTCTGCCCGGACGGCCCTGAGGGACAGAGTTTTGAATCCATTTTAAAGGAAGCGACCACCAGGGGGATCTGGCGCGGCGAAACGATCCTGCGGAATCTCTCGGGTAAAGAGATTTTCGTTTCCCAGATTATCGTTGCCCACTTCGCGGCTGACGGGTCGGTTCGATATTTCTCGACCATCGCGCGCGATATTACCGATGCGCGAAAAAAACAAAACGAATTGCGTCTTTTCGGCCGGACTGTGGAAGCGGCGGGTAATGGTATCGTGATTGCAGATGCCACTTCGACCGATTTGCCGATTATTTATTGTAATCCAGCCTTTGAAAGGATATCCGGATATTTAAAGGAAGAGGTCCTCGGACGTGATTGCTGTTTCCTGCAGGGGCCAGGGACCGATACGAATGCAGTCAAATTGATTCAACAATCCCTGGCTGAGGAACGTGAGTGCCGGGTCGTTCTCAAGAATTATCAAAAGGACGGTTCCTTATTTTGGAACGATCTTCGCCTCTCTCCGGTTCGAAACGATCAGGGCCGTCTCACGCATTTTATTGCGATCCACAGTGACATTACCGCCGCCAAAGAAAGCGAAGAAAAACTGCGCCGAAGCGAAGAATTGTTTCGGGTAATAACTGAAAACGCAGCCGACCTTATAGCCATTGTTGATAAAGGCGGCCGACGGGTCTATAATTCTCCGTCATATCAAACATTGCTCGGTTATTCCCCGGAAGAACTAAAGAAAACTTCCGCTTTGGATCAAATTCATCCAGAGGACCGGGAGGCCGTAACAGTGGCAGCGAACAAAACTCTCTCAACCGGACTGGGGCAAGTGACCGAATACCGAATGAGTTGCAAAGACGGCGCATGGAAATCATTTGAAGCCCATGGCGCAGCGATACGGAGTCAGGCCGGTGAAGCCGAAGGACTGCTGCTGGTTTGTCGCGATGTGACGCGGCGAAAAAAGGCCGAGCAGGAGAGGAATCTGATGGAGATTCAGTTGCGCCAGGCTCAAAAACTCGAATCCATCGGCCAACTTGCAGCGGGGATTGCCCACGAGATTAACACACCGACCCAGTTTATCGGTGACAATGCTCGCTTTCTGACAGACGCTTTTTCTGAAATCAGCCGCCTTCTCACCGAATTAAAGGGGGTTTTGGAAGCACCAGTTCCGCGGGAGGCGTCATCCGCGGCGCTTGAAGGTGCCAGAAACGTTTTGAACAAGAGCGATCTTGATTATTTACTTAAGGAAATACCTTTGGCCCTCTCACAGTCGATCGATGGCGTGGAAAGAGTTGCGAGTATCGTTGGGGCGATGAAGGACTTTTCACATCCTGGCGCCGAAAAAGTGCCGATTGATATCAATCACGCTATCGAAAACACACTGACTGTAGCCCGAAATACCTGGAAATATATCGCAGTGGTTCAAACCCAATTCGAGGCGAGCCTTCCATTGGTTCCGTGCCTTCCCGGTGAATTCAACCAGGTCATTCTAAATCTGGTGGTCAATGCTGCCCAGGCCATTAGCGAAGCACTTAACGGCACTACTGGCCGAACTGGAACGATAACAATTTCCACCAAATTGCTCGGGGATCACGTCGAAATCCGTGTCTCGGACACCGGAAAGGGTATTCCTGAAGCGATTCGTGACCGCATTTTTGAACCTTTCTTTACCACGAAGCCGGTCGGCCAGGGAACTGGCCAGGGGTTGGCAATTGCGCGAGCGGTGATTGTGGACAAGCATCGCGGAGACATCCGCTTTGAATCACGTTGCGGTGAAGGCACGACCTTCATTGTGGACCTTCCTCTTTCCAGCGAATGACAGATTTTTTTTCCATTAAACGGCGGATTATCTTTGTGGATGACGAACCCTTCGTCCTGCAGGGACTCCAACGTACTTTGCGCGGGATGCGGGACGAGTGGGAGATGGAGTTTGTCGATAGTGGCTTTAAAGCCCTTGCGGCGATGAAAGAGCGCCGATTTGATATCATCGTTTCCGATATGCGGATGCCGGAAATGAATGGCGCGCAACTGCTCAACGAGGTGATGAAGCATCATCCCCGAACCATTCGGCTTATTCTGTCGGGAAACGCCGACAAAGATCTAATTCTGCAGTGTGTGGGTGCGACCCACCAATTCCTGGCAAAACCCTGCGACCTGGAAGCATTAAAATTAACGATTCGTCGCGTTTCAAATTTGGAATCATCGCTTCAAAACGACGCCATCAGAACGATCGTGGCCCGCCTGACCCGGGTCCCAAGCATTCCATCGCTTTATCTGGAGATCGTCGAGAAACTGCAATCCGCGGATGTGATGCTGGAAGAAATCGGAACGCTCATTTCGCGCGACATGGGAATGACTGCAAATATTCTTAAGTTGGTAAACTCAGCTTTTTTCGGGATGCCGAGGAGGATATCCGATACGACGGAGGCGGCCAAATTTCTCGGTCTTGAAACAATTAAAACACTGATCCTCTCGATCGAAGCATTTTCTCAGTTCGAAAACAGCGAATTGGGTGGACTTTCGCTTAAGGGAATCTGGGACCACAGTCTGCGCACCGCGGCGTTCGCCAGGTCGATTGCAATAAGCTCCGCGGATCGAAAACTTGCCGATGAAGCATTTGTGGCGGGACTTCTTCACGATATTGGCAAAATCGTCCTGGCCGCCAACCAAAGTAAAACATATCCGACGGTCTTGAACATGGTGAAATCCCAGCAAATCCAACTATGGGAAGCGGAGCGTCTGGTTTTTTGTGTGGACCATGC
>JAQGOX010000147.1 GCA_028293365.1 Verrucomicrobiales bacterium
GCTCGCGACTGGTTGCCAGCACGAAGGCGCCTACGCGCCGCTGCATGCCACCGAATTTGATTTGGAGAACAAAAGCAATTTCGTGCTGCTTGATCCCGGAGCGCAACGGTCCGTCACTTCTCCCGGAATTCAGGAACGTTTACTTGAGGACGGCAGACTCGAAGTAGTTGCCAATTTACGAAACCGCGAGAACCGCCGTATTCAAGTTGAAGTGAACTGCGTGTTCAAGGACGACCAGGGATTTTCCACCGGTGATGAAACTCCATTCAAAACCGTCATGCTAACGGAGAATTCGCAGGAGTCGGTCCGTTTCACCTCGATGAACAATAAGGCGCGCAAATATACCGTCCGAGTGCGTCAGGCCCGGTAATCCATCATTTCACACGGCTGCGCTGCATCCGATCGCTGGCGCAGCCGGAACTTCAATGGACGCAATGGCGCGAGCTTCTTCCCATCCAAAAGACTCGCGGCTGCCTTATGTTTTTTTGAACGTTGCCACTTCCGCCGACGGGAAACTCGCACCTGCGAATCGCAATTTCGTTCCTTTCAGCAGTGGGCGTGATCAGGAATTGCTCATGACGTTGCGCACCGAAGCCGACGCCGTCATGTCTGGCGCAGGCACCGTTCGTGGAAAGATTGATCTTGGCACGGGCGGTGCAAAATACCAAAAACTGCGCATCAAAAAGGGACTGGCTGAATACAATTTACGAGTAGTCGCTACCGGCAGTGGTTCATTACGGCCCGACGCTTACATTTTCCAACAAACGTTTTCACCGGTTCTTGTGCTAACAACTTCCCTCGTTAGCAAAACCTATTTGCGCGCTATCGAAAAGGTGGCGGGTGGAATCCATATTTCCAAGGGGAGCAAGATCAACTTTACAGAGGCACTACTCTGGCTCAGCGGCACCTGGAATATCCGCAGACTCCTGTGCGAAGGTGGTGGAGAAATTAATGGAGCTCTCTTCGACGAAAATCTAGTCGACGATATTTACCTCACAGTGGCCCCGGTGATTTTTGGCGGACGAACCGCACCAACTTTGGCGGATGGCGAAGGAGTTTCCCGCGTTGCCGATTCTATAAAATTAAAGCTGCGACGTTTGCGCCGCATTGAGGGAGAACTGTTTTTGAAATATTCCGTAATTCGGAAATAAAGCGTTCTACCCAGACGCCGCCAATACCGGAACAGTCGCCTCATCGCGACCGGCTTTACGAGCGACTATCAAAATAGCGCACATTATCGCCATAAGGATGCTAATGACTTGTGATAACGTCATTCCCCAGTAAACCGGCGAGTTATCTGCCCGTAAAAATTCGACGCTAAACCGGATCACGGCATAACCGAGCAGCAATCCCAGAGCAACCTGCCCAGGCCTGACAGATTTTTTTCGAGCCAGCAGCCAACAAAGTAAAAAAGCCATCGCCGACTCATAAAGTTGCGCAGGATGGACCGGAAGCGATCGCGGGGAATCGCTTTTGATCAGACCAAGCTTTTGGTGCTGTTCATAAATATCACTCTCTTTCGGAAATGTGACCGCGAAAGGAACCCTCGGGCCGGACAAAATCGGCACCGTCCATACCTGGTACGCGGCCGCGGGATCCGAGATTTGGGCAATTCGCGCTGAATCAACACACACGTCCCCCCAGCAACACCCAGCCATGAAACAGCCGATGCGCCCAAATGCGAGACCGAGGGCAGCCGATGGCGCTGCAACGTCGCACAGAGTCAACAGCGGCAACCGTACGATCAAAGCGTAAAGAATAACTGTCAGAATACTGACAATAAACCCACCATAGAAAACCAGCCCGCCACCATTGAGAACCTTAAGTGCCTCCCAAAATCCGAGATGCATTTCGAAAAGTCGGCTGAATAGCCGTGCTCCGAATGGCCCTGCAACCACAAGAAGCAAAACAATGTTGTCGATATGCCGCCCCGCCAATCCGGCACGTAGTGCCCGCTTTCTGGCAAGGAGATACCCAAAGAAAAAGCCGATCAAAAGCAACGCTGGATACGAACTAATATGAATCGGATACGAAATGAATTCGGGCTTCATCCGATAGAATTTAAAAACTGACCTGCGGGTAACGGAGCGCGAAATCTCCGCGGACAAAAGTTAGGAAGAGAAAACGGGGACGAAGAAGTCCCCGCCCCTATCCGATGGCGAAACAATTAGCTGGTGTGGCAATTGCAGCTCGCTTTGTCAGCCTTGGGGGCGAACGTTGGATTCAGTGCGAGAAAGCCGATGGCTGCAGCCACTGCGATTTTTAATACGGTTATCATATTGTTTTTCTATGAAAAGTTTCCTTCAGTTTTGTTCAATTCCGAGGGCAATTCAGAAGAACGCCCCCGAAACTGAGCACCTTAATGATCTGCTTTGCAGTTGCAGTTGGCGTTCGCTGCTTTGGGCGCAAACGTAGGTTGCAAAACTGCAACGGACAGAGCAATAGCGGCTGCAACTTTCAGAAGAGTTAACATAGTAGTGTTGGTTTTTCCACGGGACGGAACAGCCGCTTATCTCCTTGTGATATCAGCTTTAAAGCTGTTCCGCTCATCCCTGCATGAGTTAAATCGATAGAAGCAACCGATTGAAGCGGGCGCACCCCTGTTTAAAATCTAAGGGAAAACCGTATCGTCTTCCGGTCTCGAGCCGAAGTTCGTTTAACATCAACTATGAAGTCGCCGTCATCGGCCAATTTGCATTGACCATTCCCTTATAGCCTCCAATGAGGGAGAAAACGTTCTTGTAACCCATTTTTTGGGCGGCATCAGCGGAAAGGGCGGATCGAAAGCCGCCTCCACAATATAAAATCAATTCGGTGTTTGAGTCAGGATAAAGACGCTCCAGATCGCGCTCGAATACCCCTTTTCCAACATCCTTCGCTTCCAGCGCGTGTTGCTTGTCCCATTCATTGTCCTCGCGAACGTCGATCAAAACCGCTTTGGGATTTTCCGCGAGACGCCGCC
>JAQGOX010000151.1 GCA_028293365.1 Verrucomicrobiales bacterium
AAATCGGCCGGGCGGAAAATGATGAATTCTTTTATTATGTGATGGAACTGGCGGATCCGGCTCCGCAACCCAACGGAGTTGCAGAAGCAGCGCCGCTGCCCCCGTATTCGCCTCGCTCTCTCAGTTCCGATCTAAGCGCCCGAGGAAGACTATCGGTGACTGAATGCACGGACCTTTTTCAAAGTCTCGCCGTCGCACTTGGCCATTTGCATCGTGCGGGATTGGTCCACCGCGACATCAAACCATCGAATATTATTTTCGTTGGAGGCCTGGCCAAGCTTTGTGATATCGGCCTGGTCGCCTCGGCCGACGATTCCCTGAGTTATGTCGGCACCGAGGGATTCATTCCGCCCGAAGGGGCAGGAACCGTTGCGGCGGATATTTATAGCCTGGGAAAGGTCCTTTATGAGGCCGGCACCGGCCTCGATCGGTCGGCTTTTCCCGCACTGCCGGCTGATGCCGCGGATTTGGAAGCCAGCGCCGGACTGATGGAGTTGAACTCCATCTGGCTTAAAGCCTGTGCCACCGCTCCCAGCGATCGCTACCAAAACATGGACGAATTCGCGGCGGAGCTCGCATTGCTTAGGGCAGGCCACTCGATCAAACGTTTGCGTCTCGTCGATAGCCGCTTGCGCCGCGCCCGCCAGTTCGCGGGCGTCTTCGCAATTCTGGCGTCACTGATCGGAATCGGTCTGCTCATTGCGCGACGGGAAACCGGCATTGAGCGCGCGGGAAGGCAGCAGGCGGACCTCCTGCGGGCTCGGGCGGAGGCGGCGGAGCGTGCGGCGCGGGAGCGGTTGGGCGAAGCGCAGATTGCGCAGGCCCGTGCCGTATTGCAAAGTCCGGAAATCGGCCGCCGGGCGATTGCACTCAATCTGCTCACGAATCGTGTCAGTCCCCGGCTTCGGATTGAAGCCAGAAGCCTCGCCGCAGCCGCCCTTTCATTGCCGGACTTGGTTCCGGTTAATGAAAATTTGAGCGTCTCTTCAAAAAAGGAGCCGATAGTGAACCTCCGCTCCGATGGAAGCATCGTTGTCACACCTGCCATCGGTGAGCCTCGAACGATTCCCAGTCAGGGAGAGCCGTTGCGGCAAATGTATGTTCTATCCGATGACGGTCGATACCTGTACGCCTCATACGGCGCATTCACGGAACGAATCTGGGATTTGGCGGATGGACGCATGGTCGCCCGACTCGATACAAATTACTACCGCCTTAATTTTCGGCCGGCTCATCCCCAGGTGGCGGTCGCCTACGTAAATGGAGAGATTGTTGTTCATCATCTTCCGGGGTGGGAGGTGGATCGCGTCTGGCCGCACGCGGCGGGCGAAGGGATGGCAAAATGGAACGCGGATGGCACCCGGCTTTTGGTGGCTATGGAGGCTGGCCAGATCCATCAGATTTTGATCGGAAATGTCGAGACCGGTGAATTGCTAAAGGTTGAGGGGGTTGGTTCGCATATTGAGGCGGCCGCATGGCACCCAGATGGCAGACACGTCGTGATTGCGGGAAACGATGGATATTTGCGAGTGAAAGATATTGAATCACCGAGAGAGTCGGTGCTTTTAACCCGCCATGACGCGCAGATTGTTGATGCAGCATTTCTTCCACCTTATCCATGGCTGGTCACGTCGAGCTGGGATGGCACTTCCAAGCTCTGGGATTGGCAGGCGGGGCACGAATTGGGGCGGCTGGAAGCCACCGGTTACGAAATGAACTATGATGCCACCGCTCACATATTACACTGGCGCCTTGGCAGCGAATCGAAATCCAGCGCCTGGCGGCCCGTCGGCGGGGCCGTTTGGCGCGAGTTTTTCAACGGTGACCCTCGCGAATCGGGTGGACCATTCATGTCCAGTTTTTCCGGGGACAGCCAATGGCTTGCCGCGCCGGACAACGACGGAATTCGGGTTTGGCATATTGCGAGTGGAACCGAAGCACTTTTCTTACCCTACTATGCACAAGCGATCTGGATTAATTCGGATGCGACGGAACTAATCGGCAATTTCAACGGCGCCATTCGACGCTGGAACCTCGCACCGGACTCCGGACATCGGCTTAAAGCTGCCGAAACCAACCAGCTTGGCTCCGCGAGCTACGAAGGTAAACTTGCTGTAAGTACAAATGGCTCGGTTGTCGCGTGGATCGGCGGTCCCACTGTGAAACTGAATCGCAACGGCAAAACCATTTCATGGAACCATGGTCAAGACCTGGCCGAAACAATCGCGATCAGTCCTGATGGCAAGTTTGTCGCCGTTGGAACGAGAAACCACCACGGCGCCAGAGTCTTCGACAGCACGGGAAGACGCCTGTTGTGGAAGACTGAAGTCGGAAATGGAAGCCACGTAACGTTTAGCGCAGATAGCCAGTGGGTGGCCGTTGGGACGGATAGCGGATGCTACATATACGCCACTTCCACGGGCGCGCTACGCTGGCATCGGCCTCCCATCCACAGACCCAACCCTGCCTTTTGGGAAACTGCATTTTCGCCAGATGGTGCTTTGCTCGCGTGGACACCGAATCCCTCTCAAGTTCAGTTGCTGAACGCAGCGGATGGCGCCGAAGTAATGACTTTGGATTATCCGAGCCGTCGTTATATCACAAGGCTTGTGTTTAGCCCTGACGGCCGATGGTTGGCGGAAACTTCCAGCAAGCATAGTGTCCATCTTTGGGATTTGACCGAGTTACGCAAACAGCTCGGTGCTTTTGATCTCGGCTGGTAACGACCAGTTAGAGCTCTGCTATTTCTGCAACAAGATTTTTGTAAGATTTTCCCCTTCACGAACGAATTTATCCGTGATGAAGGGATACGGATGCATTGTTCGGGACTTTAACCAGCATCACCGATCTGGAAATCACAACTCTTACCGCAAACAACCATGAACCCAAAAACGTTGACGAATTCTGGTCCATTCCCAAATAGGCCTCGCTCCCTGTTTTCGCTTTTTTATATCGGGCTGTTAGCGATAGTGTTTACGAATCTTACTGCGAGCCACGCGACGGACGTCTCCATACCCATTCTTGCCTCGGACTATTCGATTTTCGATACCGCTCCAGGCATCTCTCAAAATCAAAACAATGTGCGCAAGCTTATCTTGCCGATCCCACAGAGTTTGGTTTCCCTGGTTCCGGGTAATGCAGTGAATGGTCCCCCGTACGTGTTAGCGCTTGGGTCGCGTGATCCGTTGGCTTTGGCAAACTTCACACAAGAATTCAGCGTCCCGAATCCATTTAATGTGATTGTGCAAAAAACCTGCAAAGGCGTGCTGGAAACAGGATCAGCGCTCCCCAGCGTGCTCGTTACAGGAGGGCTTTATATCCGGCGGGCCGATTCGCTGGCGGCTGAATTTGGCCATCAAATCAGTTTTTATAATACAAACCGAGACGAGCAGCTCCA
>JAQGOX010000185.1 GCA_028293365.1 Verrucomicrobiales bacterium
TGCGGCGTCGGATTCACGCTGCGGCACTGATCGCCGAGACGATTGGCGCTCTTCTGATTTTCCTTGAGGCGAAATGGCTCGTCGGGATGGTTGAGCTAATGCGCTTCGTCTCGTTTGATGGCGAACCGCAGCGGCTGAACCATTGGTATTACCACAGAGGCGGGACCGGATTCGGATTCTTGCTTTGCGGAATTGTGCTTTCAGCCACTTTGCTAGGGGTTGAACATCCAGACCCGCCTGCCACAACATCCAAAAAGAAACCTCAAATGAGACAAAAACGAGCCAGAAAAATATCCAAAAAGAGTATGTCTCTTCCGGGTGCATAGCGTAGTAGTGGTAGTTCATTTTTCAGTTCGGAATTCCATTGGACGTTCCGAGGATTTTAGCCGCGTTCTACCTCGCGCACGCAAGTCACTCCAGATCACCCAAACCAAAAGACTCAGAGTAGCGGCGACCGCAAAACACGTAAAGTAGGGGACGAAGCTTACGAGCCACGGTGCCTGCCATGGACCAATCATCGGACCGTTATACATCCTCAAACCCTTTCCCAATTGCAAACGATTTGCAATAAGAATTGAAAAAAAGGCCGGTTTTGCCCCAAATCTAAAAAGTGCCAATTCATTGGGGTTTTGCATGTTTCGGCACCAAAACGGCACCAAGAAATTGAAAAGTGCCATTTCATTTGGGTTTCTTGAAATATTCCACAGATTCGAAACCTGCAGCGCGCACCATCTCATTAATTCGATCATTTACACAGAATTGACCATTCTGTTTTTTAGTTAGCGCGCACCGGCCGGCGCCTCTCACGCAAGTATATCTTTAACAACATTACCGTAAACATCCGTCAATCGATAATCTCGACCGGCGTATCGGTAGGTCAGTTTTTCGTGGTTCAATCCTAAAAGGTGCAGCATGGTGGCATGGAGGTCATGTACGTGCACCCGATTTTCAATCGCATCCCAGCCAAATTCATCGGTTGCTCCGTAGGTCATGCCGCCGCGGACCCCTCCGCCCGCAAGCCACATGGTGAACCCGAAGGGATGATGATCGCGTCCGTCTGTTCCCTGAGCTGTGGGGGTGCGGCCGAATTCTCCACCCCAAACGACCAGAGTATCTTCAAGCAAACCACGTGAGCGCAGGTCCTGCAAGAGACCGGCGATTGGTTTGTCGGTGGCGGCAGCGTTTTTCGCGTGACCAGCTTTGAGATCAGCGTGCTGGTCCCAGGGCTGGAAACCGCCGGTCGTATGATAGAGCTGCACAAAGCGAACTCCGCGCTCGATGAGTCTGCGGGCAAGCAAACATTGTTTCCCAAACACCGCGGTGTGTTCCTGATCAATTCCGTAAATCGTTTTGGTCGCTTCGGTCTCCTTGCTTAAATCGAAAGCTTCCGGGGCTTCCAATTGCATGCGGTAAGCTAACTCGAAGGATTGTATCCGCGCATTGAGGCGGCTATCTTCGTGCCGGGTTCCGCCGTAGATTTCGTTGATTCCTTTGAGAAGATCTAGCTCCTGCCGTTGCTCTCCCCGGTTGACCTTTAAGTTTTTCAGATTCCGAATTGGATTATTGATATCGGAAACGAAGGTGCCCTGGTATGCCGCCGGAAGAAAACTGGAACCGTACTGGCGTGAACCTTCAATCAATGGACCGGGGCCGATAGCCATGAATCCCGGAAGATTCTGATTCTCAGTGCCGAGCCCGTAAGTGATCCAGGCGCCCATGCTTGGACGCGAAAATACCCGTTCACCCGTATTCATTTGCAGGCATCCGCCCGGATGATTTGGATCGTCCGCCACCATCGACCGAATCACACAGAGATGATCGACGCAGGAGGCGGTATGGGGGAAGAGTTCGCTCACTTCAATCCCTGCCTGGCCATATTTCTGGAATTTCCAGGGCGAAGCTAACAAGTTTCTCTGCTGCCCCAAGTAAAGCTTGGGAGATGGTTTTCCGTTGTCCTGCGTCAATCGTGGCTTCGGATCGAAAGTGTCAACCTGAGAGGGACCGCCGGGCATGAAAAGAAAAATAACTCTCTTGGCTTTGGCGGGAAAATGCGGCGCCTTGCTCGTGAGCGGATTGCCCTGCTTTTCTTCGGGAGCGGACATGGCTGCGAGGTTTTCATTCCCAAGCAGACTCGCCAGGGCGACCGATCCGAAGCCGCCGCCCATCACGCGCAGTAGCTGACGTCTGGACATTTCCCGGCCTAAATTGCTCTGCAGGATGGAATTTTTCATACGGCTAATTGACGGTGGAAAACTCCGTGGAACATAACAGAACCTGGCAGTAGCGGTCCCACGGATCGCTGAGTTTACTTTGGGACAAAAAGCCCAAACCAAGGACCAGTTCCTGGCGTGTCGGATATCGCCCTAATACGGAGCGGTAGAGCATTTGAATCCTGGTTTTATCATCGTGGGCTGCGCCTTGTTTAATGCGGGCTGCGAGCGCAGTGGCCTGTTCGAGCACAAAAGGATCATTCAGCAGGAAAAGAGCTTGAGGTGCTACCGTTTAGATAGTCCTGTTTTCCACAATCGAAGTCCAGTCCGGCCTGTCGAACAGCGGACCGAAGCCATTCGTGCTCCCAGTTCGAATAGACATCAAATAGAGGGTTCTCCGCGGTTTCGCCAGCTCCTGGAATCCAATGCCTCCAGCAGTGAGGTCCAAATGCCCGGTGACCGCAAGCAAGCTGTCGCGCATGGCTTCCGCATCCAGCGGCCTGCGGTTCATACGG
>JAQGOX010000190.1 GCA_028293365.1 Verrucomicrobiales bacterium
CGGTTGATCACATGATAAATCGCACCCGGGTATTCGTGGGCCTGTCCACCGCCCGAAGTAATCCGCATCCTCAATGGTGAAGATGCGCTCGGCCAGGCTGACAACAGGGCCGACATAGGTAGTCCGGCGATGCGGCGTCTCGCGATGCGCTGACAAGAGCGGATAGCGCGCAGAAACGGACGCCAGCAACTCCTGAATAGATAGAAGACTGATGCCTTGCGGTGGTGTCGGCCGAATCTTCAGGCGGCGCATCGCTCGATAGCGCCAGTAGCGTGCGTCGTCGAAGAAACAAAAGCTGCGGATGTCGCAATGCCTGATGACGTCGTAGCCGTCGAGGCAAAACACCTCGGAATTGAAGTGGTGAAGCAGAACCAACCCATCGCTCGAACCGACGACGAACCCAAACACTGTGGGCATACCAGAAGGGCGATGAATCTGCACCAAGTGCCGACCAAACTTCTTCAAGTCACGTTGGAAAGTGGAGGGCATGAATGACGCCTAACGACCCAAGCTCAGCGACCCGGCCCACGAGGGCGTTCGATTGCAACCGCAACGCTCTCGCCGGGTTCGCTGCAGCGCATGGTTAGGCGTATTGGGTCTCATTTCTTGGTGTCCTCCAGCCGTCTTGCCTTCAGTTTCTCGTCATCGTCGTAAATGCTCGTTGCGAGAACGAATGGACTGCGGCTGCCAACCACTCTGAAGGCGTAGTCTCCGCCTTTAGCTCTGAACTTAACGAGGAATGCTGAGTATGACGGAGAGAGTTCCCAAGCGCCCGTGTCGGTCACAAGTGCTGTCTGCCCCATGTTGGGAGAAACTGGAAAGTTGCTAGCCACAAATGTGTGATTGGTAGTGAGAATCAAGAACTGCGTGGGAGGCCGAGTCGTGTGAGTCGTGGGAATCCACGTCCCCGCCAACTCCGACATGCCCGGCTGAACGTCGGGATTCGGATTGCAGCCGACAATCGCTAGCAGAGCAAGAGAGATGGCGATGATGCGGTGCATGGAAATACGCCTAACAATTGTTCTCTTTCATGATTGATGTATAGCAACGGTCTGCCTTCCACGTTAATCTCAATACTGAAAATTGGCCAAGAGGGATGTTAATCCTCAACTCCAAACGGCAGCCCATAATACTCAAAGATGGCCTTGCTCCTGGCATAAATCCTTTCCGCGAACATCTCCGCCCTCTCACACATCTCGTTCATCGCCAGAAAATCCGCCTTCAGGAACTTCAATAACACCAACGGATCGAATGTAACTGCCACCTTCGGCCTTCCATCCACCTGCAACGTGGTCATTTCTGGCAAACAACACATGGTCATGGCTCGCAATGTATCCGTTTCCAGATTGCAGAAATAAAGCCAATAGGGCCATGCCTGGTGGAAAGCCGAGTAAAAACGTCGCACTCCCGGTATCATGTGAATCTCTCACTGGGATTTTCGGACGCCGTCCGGAATTAGCACGCGAGCATCCAATAAACGGAGAGAATGGCGGAAGACCGAACCGTGGAGACACGGAAGCCGGTTTCGTCCGGAGCGCTTCGCAACAGAGAAAATTGCGCTAAAGTGCTGCTCGTACAGGGCGCGGTCAAATCTTCAACGACCGTCCGTTCTCAGGCAGTCCCGAGTCGAGAGATCTCCTTAAGGCCAAAGCGAGTTCAGTTGGCGAAAAAGGTTTCGGCAAAAATGTGAATTGATCGGGCATATCTGAACCTTTCCGGACAAGGTCCGCGCCGTAGCCTGTCGTAATGAGGATTTTTAGATTTGGATCAAGCTGCTGTAAATGTTTCGCTAATTCCAGGCCCGACATTTCACCGGGGAGAATTACATCTGTAAGAACCAGTTTTATTTTGTGCTGGTTTTTCTCCCACATTCTCAATGCTTCGGAGCACTTTCCGGCGACAAACACTTCATAGCCGAATAATTCCAGGGATTGTTTCAGAATGTGAACCAGGTTTTCTTCATCCTCAACAATCAATACCGCTTCGGTGCCGCGGACGCCCTTGAGCTCGGACGGTTGCCCCTTGGTTTCAAGTTGCTTGTCCGAAGTAGGGAAAAATAAAATGAAAGTCGTTCCGGCGCCCGGAGTGGACTCGACCTCCACCCACCCTTTGTGCTGTTTCATGATACCATAAACACTGGCCAACCCCAGGCCAGAGCCCTTGCCGGGCTGCTTTGTGGTAAAGAACGGCTCGAACAATTTGGATTTTACCTCCTCGTCCATTCCGCATCCATTGTCCGTTACGCAAAGGCACGCATACTCGCCGATGCTGGCGTCAGGGTTCGCAAGCTGGCCAACACTGATCGACCGGAGTTCCGTCGTAATGGTGAGTTCACCGCCGTTTTCCATCGCATCACGCGCGTTCAAAGCAAGGTTAAGCAACGCCTGCTCAACGCTGCATTCGTCGGCGAAGATCCTCAAATTCTCCTTCGCAAAGGAACACTTGAGCTGAATGCTGGCACCGAGAGTTCGCGCCACCATTTGGCTTAGCGTTTCGATGATTTGATTTAAATTGCAGGCTTTGAAGTCCATCACTTGCTGCCGTGCGAAAGCAACGAGTTGCTTGGTGAGATGACTGGCGTGAGTAGACGCGGCAAGAATGTTTTGGAGATGCTTGACGCCTGATTTGCTCTGGCTCAAAAGAATCTCCGCACTACACTGAATAATAGTGAGCACGTTATTGAAATCATGAGCAATCCCGGCCGAAAGCTGACCGACTGCCTCCATCTTGCCCGCTTGCCGCATCCCGGACTCCAGCTTCACCCGATCTGAAATATCCAATTCACTGACGAGCGCGAATTTTTTGCCGGACGATTGAAAGACATCGGCCGAAAGCAAAACGAACTTCTCTTCACCGCTTTTGGTCACAAAGCGGTGCTCCATGTTTCCGATGACTTTGCGTTCAGACAGGGAGTTCAAAAGGGCCAGGCGTTCCGCAGATAATCCGGGCAGATCCAAATCGCCGATCTTCCTGCCTCGAATATCTTCACGGCCCAACTCGACCAAATCACAAAATTTTTGGTTCACATCGATGAACCGTTCGCTCTCAAGAGACTGGATCGAGACCGCCACCGGGATGCTCTTAAACGCGTTTGCGAATCGTTCTTCAGATTGCTTCAATTGAATTTCAGTAGCGCGTCGCTGGAAAATCTCTTTCTTTAGGTGTTCGTTCGCACGCTGAAGCTCGGACATCTGGCATTTCAATGTCTGGGCCAGTATCCACTTGGTCGAGAGCGCGTGGGCGATCTGAAGTACTTCGATATTATCGAACGGTTTTTTAAGAATGAGAAGATTATCCTTGGCCCCGAGGCGTTTTCTAATCTCAAACCAGGAGTAATCGGAAAAGGCGGAGCAAATGACGATCTGCAATTCAGGATCAATCTCCCAAAGGCGCGCCACAGTTTCGAGTCCGTCCCAGCCCGGGGGCATGCGAACATCGACAAACGCAAGGGCATACCGCTCCCCGCTGGCCACCGAATATTTCACTAAATTATAGGCATCTTCGCCGTGCAGCGCGGACTCGATTTCAAAATGGACGTCCGGCCCAGTTGCTTCTTTACGCCCAAATAAGAGCAACTCCGTCTCATTTTCCGGATTGGAGGCAGTCGCGAGGATCTTTCTGTAATCCTCATGAATCGACACCGTGTCGTCTACCGTTAAGATGCGAAAGTTCATTTTGTCTATAGTCGACCTGGGGGCAACCGCGCGCCCCAAGGTTCGAGCAAATGACATTCTTACATCGGCAAGTTTTTATTGAAACTTAAGCCTGTGTATTCGGTCGAAATTCGAATCTCCGCAAGAGGTTGGAAATGAGCCAGTTAAGGCTTTCGGCTAATTGAAGGACTGACTTTTCGCTGAATCAATTGAAAAATGGAAAAAGTTTTTTCAACTCATTTTTTTCGGGGCGACGTCCGTACTCGCAAATTTCAAAGGCTTCGGCGTGTTTGATCTTCCCTGCCTGATCGGGGTCGTACCATTCGGCAAGCTCTTTGCGGGACTCGTTGGCCTGCGATTGAAACCAATGTGCAAAATTCTGGCGAACTTGCGCGTGGCGCTCGGGCTGCTTTTGCGGATCCGCAGGCAAGAGATTGGCTGACCCGTTTGCACCACCTTCCGCAAATTGAGAGACGAGCACGGCCAGTGCATCAAGTTTTTGATCGATTACCGAATCGATAGAAACCACGATATCCGCCTTGAATGGATTCGGCTTTTTGAAGCCGTCTGAATAATAGAGAAACAATGGATTATTTTTCAGATGCGGAATATCGGGGCAAAAAAACGGAACCGTTACCATATACGCCGCATCCTGCACGAGTATTCCCGTGTAACGATGATCCGGATGATAGTCATTGGGGCGCGGGCTAATCACAATGTCCGCATTCCATTCACGAATCAATTTAGTGATCAATTTTCGATTTTCGAGCGTGGGCATCAGTTCCCCATCATGATTATCAAGCACCTCGGTTTCGATACCGAGAATTTTTGCGGCTGCGTCAACCTCGGACCGCCGGCGTTTTGCAAGGGGACCGCCGGCTTCGCGCCAGTGGCCAATGTCGCCGTTCGTCACGGAAACGAATTTGACTTTGTGCCCTTTTTTGGACCACATTGCAGCCGCTCCGCCCGCTTTGATTTCACAGTCGTCCGGATGCGCGCCGAAACAGATTATACGCAACGTGCGCGACGGGGTCTCGGCAGCGGACGCAACGAACGAGACGCCAGCCAAAACAACCATGGATCCAAGTGAGATGAAGAATCGACGGGTCATCTCTTTCAATTAGCGCTTTCGAGCCGAATGGACAAGCAAGTAGTAACGCTATTATGGCAAAACCCGCCGACCGCGATAGTACCGCTGCCCGTCCGACCAGGGCGGAATGGGAATACCGACCGGACTGAAATCGATCAGATTGGTCCTTACTGAGTTCGAATCCTGACCCATTCCAGCGCTGCCACTCACAAGGAATTCCAGTGGAAGCGGCTCTTTCGTGGATCCAGAGCGCGTGAACACGATTTGAGTCGTCTCCCCCTCATTGATCGATGACCGCTCGAACTCCACTGCCACCCGCGGTAATGGAGCAGTAATAAACTGGATGCCGGCAACGTTGGTTGAATCGAGATGAACCGGCTCGAAAGCATCGGTCCGTTGGACGTTGCATCCATAGACCGAAGTGCTGACCCGATAATCGTCGGGATTGAAGTTCGACAAGATGAATGCGCCATCCGAATCGGTTTTTGCCGACACGAACCCCGGCAGCATTATGCCGCTCTCGGAATCAATTTTACCATTATTTACAAGCACCCCCGCGACAGGCGCTCCATCTTCATATATTAACCGCCCTTGAATCAAAAGCGTTGTTGGATGGCCGACGACAACGAGGAGTTGTCTCGTGACAAGCCCTCCGACTCCGTCACTCGCTTCACATGAAACAACATTTTGCCCCGGCGTTTTCCAGGATTTTGTTTGGTGGTCTCCAGACCCAAAAGTGCCGTCGCCAAGCGTCCAAAACAGCGACAGCTCGTTCCCATCGGGATCGCTGGTCTGTCCTATTCCAGATTCGGCAGGTAAATTCACTGGCGGCCTTCACCGAAAAACAGGGCGCTTGAAACTGGAGAAAAGCAGAGATCAAAACCACCAAGACCTTCTGAAAGCAATGTGTTCTAAAATCTGGATACATGGCTCTGCCCATCTCGCGGATAGAATGACAGATGAATCCAAAGAGTCAGGGTAAAAGTGTTTCGAACATACCAGTCAACTCATGGAAAATTCTCGTTTCGGTGACCGTGGTTTTCGGCTAATGATGAGCCCCGTGATACGCGCCATTTGTTTTCTTCTGGCAGTGCTGGAGGGATTATCATTGCAGGCAATGACCTCCGCCGAAGTGGGGCAAGTGCTGGCGAATGCGGTGGCGCGCGCAAAGGTCATTGCGCCAGGTTGCGTTATTGCTGTCGTGGATCGGGAAGGGTATGTGCTCGCGGTGCGCTCTGTAGGAGCCGTTCCTGCAGGGCCCACTCAACCAACGCTGGCGGTTGCGCAAGCAGTTTCAAAAGCGGGAACAGCGGCTTTTCTCAGCAGCAACGGACATGCTTTTACATCCCGTACTGCAGGTTTCATTGTGCAGCAGCATTTTCCGCCTGAGGTCAATTTCACCCCCGCCGGACCGCTGGTGGGAGTTAACTTTTCGAATCTCGAATTCTCGGACGTAAATCGGTTTAAACATCCGATACTCGGTCGCGTTCCCGGGTTGAACAATGGAATCAACGGAGCGCCAGTCCCATTAACTTCGCTTGCTGGCGTGCCCGGAGGAATCCCGCTCTATAAAGATGGCATCCTAATTGGAGGGGTCGGGGTGACCATCAATGGAGCTGACATCCTTTCCGGCATTCAGGGATTAAATCAAACTTATACCGTCAGCGAGGATGTGGCCCTCGCTGGCCAAAGCGGGCTTGCACCTGACCCGGTAATTTTAGGCTCGAACGTCTTTATTGACGGCATTCGGCTTCCCTATGTCAACAGTTTGACTGGCCCTGGGATCTATCAACGGGAGAATTATCTCGGTCAACCCGTGCCGCCATTTCTGTCGATCGCGGAGAGCCCTTTGGTGGTCTATCCCGCTTCCGCTCTCGGCGGCGTCGTCGGTGAAGTTCGACAGCCGATCATTGACGATCCCAACACTGCGTCCCTTGGCGCTCCCAGATTAACTGCGGCTGAGGTGACCGACATACTAGCTTTGGCGGCTGCCCGCGCGAAAATTACCCGTGCTGGAATACGACTACCCCCAGGAAAGGCGGCGCAGGTTTTTATCACTGTTGTAGCCAGGCCGAATGCCCGAGGAGTTGCGCCGCAGGTTCTCGGAACCTTTCGCACTCCCGACGCGACGATCTTCAGTTGGGACGTGGCGGTACAAAAAGCACGCACGGCTGTTTTCTTTTCTGATTCGCATCGTGCGTTCTCCACCCGAACCGTTGGTTTTTTAGCGCAGGAATTTTATCCTCCTGGAATCAATTTTACTTTGCCGGGACCGTTTTTTGGTCTCCAGGAGTTGTACTCCTTATTTCCGCTCGGCACGAACACATTGAATGGAGCCGTGGTCCAGCCACCCCTCGCGCTTCCCAATCCGGTGCTACCCAATGGAATTACGATTTTTCCGGGAGGCTTTCCACTCTATCGAAATGGGGTTTTAATCGGCGCGATTGGTGTGAGCGGCGACGGAATCGATCAGGATGATATCATCGCCGCTTCCGGCACCGTGAACCATCTGCCCCCTTCGGGCATTCGCGCCGATACAATGATGCTGCGCGGAGCGAGACTGCCCTACGCCAAATTCCCTCGAAATCCGTCCCTATAACAGCAATGTTTCCTTTCGGAAACAGGTGTTCGACTGAGGCTGAAGACCGCCTCCGGCAGGCAATCTAATTAGCAGGCTGACTAATAGTCTTCAGGCCTGTTTTTTCATCATTATGGTACCAATGACACGCGGCACAATCGTTGCGGGCACCCCCTTTAGGACTATGACAGGTAATACAAGCCTTCTGGCTCGGCAACAGAATGTCGGACGCCTGCATGCTCGCAGAGACTTTGTGGCACTCCGCGCATTGAAAACTCGTGTGGCGCGCGTGATCGAACTTACCGTGATTGAGCCATCGCGTGGGAATAATGGGGGGAGTGATCGCAGGACCTTCGGAGGCACGACGAACCTCGTGGCAGTAGGCGCAACCCGGAAATAAAGAACGGCCGCGCGAACCGAGGCGAGCCGGATCAGCTATCGGTCCCGAAATCTCAGTGCTGAAAAAAACCTTTTCCTCCAGCTCTTCGCCAGAACCAAACTGTGTTCGTAGCGCAGCCAGTTCACCCTGGACGAATTGTTCGATGGCTTTTGGATCGCGAAGCATTTTTACGCGCGCCGCGTAATCAGCGTACTGAGCAGGCAAACTGCGTAAATAGGCGTGAACGAATCTGGAGTCGCCATGTGGCAATGCAAGATCGGAGTTGCGCTTATCGAATTGTAGTGAATGACAGACCTGGCAATTCTCGGCGAAGGAAACAGATTGATAATATTCTCCGGTGCCACCTGGTTTGTGACAAAACAAGCAGTCAAGTTTTCGGCCCGACATTTGAACCATTCTGGGATTGGAGGCCTGATGTGTTTTATGACTGAATCGGAGCGTGTCTGGATCCCGAGCTTTGTCCCGAATCAGCCTGAATTCCGGATGATCCACCTCGAACGCGTGCACAGTGCGCGATGCGGGCATGAGCGTAGCGTTTCCGTGGCAAAAGGAGCAATTCTCTGACTGTACCCGCATCATGGAGCCACTCCCCTTGTGTTCCTGGTGACATTCAGAACATGAATAATCCCATGCCACATTTTTTTGATGAAAAGAATGCCCCGAATGGCATTGCATGCACGATCTGTCGATCTTCGTCAGCTCCGGCTTTTTTTGCGCAAAAAGCATTTTAACGTCGAATGGGTTTGCGCGCTGCGCTGTAGATGCCCAGGTCAGGGGTCCTCCTTGTGCGGCTTTATGACAGGACGAACAATCCTCTCCGCTCATTCCGGCCTGAAGGGCGCGTTTATGGAATAGGTTGCTGGCATGCGGCGAAGAGAGTGCGCCGGGAGAAATAAACTGCCAGCGGTGCTTTCCATACAATAAGAACGCAAGGCAGCCAATCATCAGGACGGTAAATGCCTTGACCCAAATTCCGCGGTGCGCTCGCCAGGTCCGCGCCGGCTGGCAGGGGGTGATTCTCCGACAA